>JBIKYZ010000129.1:0-14218 GCA_044354985.1 Pseudanabaena sp.
AACTTAATTCTAAGCTCAATCACTTCGCTCTCAAATCCAAATTATATATCAAGGCTTTGCAGCAATCTCACTTGGAATGGCAGTCTCTGAAACCTTTTTAGGCTTCTGCGTAACATGAGTTGGTAATGTGGTTTTTTACAGTTCTTGTAGATATATAAAGCTGATTGGCAATTTCCTCGTTATTTGCGCCAGTGGCAATTAACTTTACTATTTGCTGCTCTCTAGGCGTGAGTTTATCCCAATCAGTTGTAGACACCTCGGAAATTTCTGGGACTCGCGCAATTACTTTTCTGCCTAGGTTTAAGTCCAAGTGCATGTAGCCTCGATAGACAGCTTGAATGGCAAATGATAATTCTTCGGGAGACGTATTTTTTAAGATATATCCTGAGGCTCCATATTTTAGAGCTTGGGAAACATAGTCTTCCGTATCATCAACAGTGAGAATTAGAACCTTTGTATCTGGGAAGCGATCGCAAATTTGTTTGGTGGCTTCCACTCCATCCATCAGTGGCATTTGGATATCCATGAGAACAACATCTGGCTGAAGGCTTTCTACTTGCGCGATCGCGAGTTGTCCATTTTCTGCCTCTCCGACAATTTCTAAGGAAGATTCATCACCAAGAGAAATCTTCAGTGCACGACGAATAAAGGAATGATCGTCAACAAGTAAAATGCGGATTTTCATGGAAGTTACCTATGCTTTGAGCGATCACTTCAGGCTAATTCTCAAACCAGCAGTCACTCTTTCGAGAATTGGTATGACCTCAGATTAGCTGTTTATATAATAACGAACAAGTAGCGATAGTCCCAATTTTTTATGGGACTAAAGTACTAGCAGATTCAGGACTTAGTCTTCATGTGCAATTTCGATCTCAGATCTAGGATGGAAATGTAGAACTTAGAGAATTCCTTCCATGTCCAAAATTCTTGTTGTTGAAGATAGTAAGACTCAAAGAGAAATGATCGCTAATTTGCTCCAAAGCAATCAATTTGAAGTTGTGACTGCAAAGAATGGGGTGGAAGCGATCGCTCAAGCTGAGGTGCTACATCCTGACCTCGCGATTTTAGATATTGTGATGCCTGAAATGAATGGCTATGAGCTTTGTCGCAAACTGAGGGACAATCCTGAAACATGGAATATCAATATCATCATGTGTTCGACTAAATCCACCAAAGTCGATCGTCATTGGGGATATCGCCAAGGAGCAAATGCTTATATTGGCAAGCCTTTTCGCCCAGAGGAATTGGTTAATACAGTAAATGAGTTGTTAAGAATATCGTAAGGTGGACGAAGCCCATCCTACTACCTTTGATCTTTTCGTATTACAGCGCTTTGCGCTTAAGCCCAAACCTAGATAAACTTTGAAAGTGTTGCTTCGCAACGCTTTCAAAGTTTATCTAGTGATTCGTTTGATCGGTAATTGCTGTAAGATAGGAAAATAGTAGAGATTTGCTAGTCTTAGTTAACTAAATCTCTGCTCTAAAATTGTAGTCCACAAAAAGTATTTGAGATTAACGTGTCTGGGAATGTACCTATAGATTTGTCACAAGATTTGCCACAAGATTTATTAGAGTCGATCCAACGTACTCGCACTGCTGCGATCGCCTTGGCGAAACTACCAAGCGAGGCAAAGAACACTGCATTAGAAGCGATCGCAGTCGCCTTAGAACAGCAAGCTGAAATGATTTTGACAGCCAATCACAAGGATGTCACTGCTGCTAATGCGAACAAATTGCCTAGCGCCTTGATCGCTCGTCTCAAGTTGGATGCAAATAAACTGAAAAGCATGGTCGCAGGCGTACGCGATGTAATCCGCCTTGATGATCCGATTGGCGATCGCCAGATTCATCGTGAACTAGATACAGGGCTAGTATTAGAGCGTTTGTCTTGTCCTTTGGGCGTAATAGGCGTGATTTTTGAAGCGCGTCCTGATGCTGTTACCCAAATTGCCGCGCTAGGTATTAAGTCAGGTAATGGCGTAATTCTCAAAGGCGGTAGTGAAGCTGTACATTCCTGTGAAGCAATCGCTTTTGTCATGTATAAAGCATTAGAAGAGCTATTTACAAAACATGGCGGTGTATCGCCCCATGTGGTGCAGCTATTGACTACCCGCGCCGAAACTTTGGCAATCTTAAAGATGGATAAACTTATCGATCTGATTATTCCTAGAGGTTCCAATCAGTTTGTCCGCTATATCCAAAACAATACCCATATTCCAGTTCTCGGTCATGCTGACGGAGTCTGCCATTTGTATGTAGACGAGTCGGCAGATTTAGATAAAGCAGTAGCGATTGCAGTTGATAGCAAAACCCAATATCCAGCGGCTTGTAATGCGATCGAAACAATGTTGGTGCATAATGCGATTGCGTCCAAATTCTTACCTTTAGCTTTAGCAGCCTTACAAGAACGGGGTGTTGAACTACGAGGATGCGATCGCACTCGAAAAATTATTGCGATCAATCCTGCTAATGAATCAGACTGGGCAATGGAATATTGCGACTTGATTTTGTCTATCAAAATTGTTGATTCGTTAGAAGAAGCAATGACCCATATCACTACCTATGGCTCTAAACATACTGAAGCGATCGTGACTGAGGATCAAGCGATCGCCAATATATTCACGAGTGATATCGATGCGGCTGGTGTATATCAAAATTGTTCAACCAGATTTGCTGACGGCTTTCGCTACGGCTTTGGGGCTGAGGTGGGCATTAGCACTAACAAGATGCCACCGCGTGGTCCCGTTGGTTTGGAAGGACTAGTTACTTATAAATATCGACTTGTGGGCAATGGTCACATTGTGGCTGATTACGCAGGGAATAATGCTAAAGCTTTTACCCATCGTGATTTATAACAATAGAAAAAGGTGGCGCTTCGCGCCACCTTTTTTATTAAGCAAGAAATGTTTTATACCAATTCACAAAAGTGTGCCGACACTTCTGTGAATTACAAACTAAACCCTGCAAGGGTTTTCAAAGCACAAAATGGCTATGCCATTTTGTGCTTTGGTATTAAAAGTGTTGCTTTGCAACACTTTTAAAATATTTTTTGCTTCTAGTTTAAGCACAAAGCGCTGTATGTAGACAATTTGAAACTAAAAGAGCTTATGTCAGTCTTGTAGAGTATGGTACAATCTCGCCCAATTTCATTTTTTGCTACCTTCAGCACAAGCATATGAGACCCCTCACACAAAACACCCTTCGTAACGCGGCTCTTGGACTAGTATCTCTTTTGAGTGTTAGCACCATAGCCAACATTAGCTACCCTGCTAACGCTCAATCTTTCCCGAATGACTCCCTTCCAGCAGTTCCCACCAATACTAGTAGTACACAGTACCTCGTATATTTACCCAATGTGGCAAATATCAAACAGGCAAAGATATTGGCTCCAGATGCATTTGCTAGCCGATTAGATACAGGCGAACAGATTGTACAGTTAGGTCGCTTCAATAACTTAAATCTAGCTCAACGCCGCGCAGCTCAGTTTAGTCAGGCAGGGCTAAATCCACAGATCAAAACTGTGCAGAGTAAATTTTCCACTTTGCCATCTGCGCCTATAAGTTCTATTCCTCCTATCCCCAACAATAACCCACCACCCACATCTGCCCCGATTCCAGTAGAATCAATTCCAATTCAGACAACAAGGACGAATGATCCATTACCGAATGTACC
This sequence comes from Pseudanabaena sp., assembly GCA_044354985.1. GTDB lineage: Bacteria > Cyanobacteriota > Cyanobacteriia > Pseudanabaenales > Pseudanabaenaceae > Pseudanabaena. The sequence goes on from JBIKYZ010000129.1 coordinate 3,673, forward strand.
TGGTTCAGAGTTTCCTAATAGTAATGCAATCGAAATTGTGCGATCGCCTCAGCCACTACCCCCACCAAATCAGTCAATTCAATCACAAGGCATTCCAGCAATCCCATCTCAAAGCGTACCTGCTGGCACACAGCTACGCTACTTCGTGATTATTCCTACAGGCTTAGTATCTGAGTTGCAACGAGTGCAAGCGATCGCCCCCAATGCTCAACTAAGATCTTCCTACCGTGGCACTTATATCGAAGTACAGGGCTATCCTGATCGAGGTAGTGCCGAGACTTTGAGTCAAACTATTCGTCGTCAAGGTTTTGATAGTCGTGTCGTATTTTTCTAAATAATTTCTCCCTCTTTGCGCTCGACAGTGTACACACAAGTCTCTTTACTTCCTTAGCACCTACCGCAATTGACGATTAAACGGGCTACAAGAAAAAACCTAAAAGCATTGCTTTGCAACGCTTTTAGGTTTTTTCTTGGTTTGGGTTTGAGCGCAAAGCGCTGTAAGCAGAAAGTAGGAGCCAAAGAGGAGATAACTCTTTGATTGTCTACATTGCGCTTAAATCGATTCAAAATCCTAAATCTGCTTTAGCCGCCTCTGCAACTCGTAAAACTTCTGGAGTCGAAATTTCTTCCCAAGGCACTTCACCGATCTCGCGATAGAAAGTTTCATCATAGGGACGAGTTTGGACTACGACAGGCATTGGCACTGCATGACCGAGAACTAAAGCTTGCTGCTTAGAATCTAGTTTTGACAAAATTGTTCGTAAATTGCCACTGCCCGCTACACCTGTAAAAATTGCATCGATATCTTTCTCGTCATTGAGCAAAGCCGTAATTCTGGTTCCAATTTGGGACATTACCTCGTTATCAATTCCTGATGGGCGTTGATCAACAATTAGCAACGTCACAAAATATTTCCGCATCTCGCGAGCAATCGTCCCAAATATAGTCTGTCTAGCCGTATTCGGAGCGAGAAAACGATGAGCCTCTTCGATGGTGATCGTTAACTGCTGCGGGCGATCGCAAATATTTTTAGTCTGCAAAAATCGCTCAGCCTGTTGCACATAAGAATGGTGAATCCGCCTTGTAATGATATTGGTCGCCAACATATAGGAAAGTAGATTTGATTGCGAACCAAACTCGATCACGATATGTTTCCCTGCTGCGATCGAATCGAGAATACGCTTAATGTAGTTTTCGGGGCAGGTTGGGCGTAAATACTTGAGATCATCTAGACGTGTGAGTTTACGCTGGAGCGCCATAATTGATGACTTACTCCCCATTTTCTGTTCACAAAATTCTTGAATTTCGGAATTTGTCATAGCAAGTAATCGCGAAATCCAACTTTTTCCAAATTCATTCCGTAGAATAATCGCATTTTCTAAACTAGCTTCCGAGAGATTTAATTCTTCACGGATTAGCATCAAATCTTCGACATCAATTTGGTCGTAGCTGATGTAAAGCTCCTGTGTATCGCGAACTCCCCGCCGCTTCGTTGAGTCTGGATCGAGAGTATAAATCTGTACCTGTGCAGGAAATAGCTGTCGTAAACCTTTAACTGTGCTAAATCTTTTGCCTTCAGTAGCAGCTTCCCACCCATATTCTGAATGCATGTCAAAAATCAAATTTACCGCTGCTTGCTTTCGGATTATGCCTGATAGTAATAATCGCGTCAAAAAAGATTTGCCAGTTCCTGACTTGCCAAATATGCCGTTACTGCGCTCTACAAAGCGATCGAGATCAAGACAAATTGGCACAGGCATATCAATTGGCTGCCCGATCGCAAAGTTCCGTTTATGGGGATCATCTTCCCAACCAAATACGATCCGAAAATCCCTCTCAGTCGCATCAAACACCTGCGAGAAATGGCTTGGAATCGTCTTTACTGGCAAAAGTTGAAAATCACTTATTTCTTCGACAGTTTCATAAACTTGTGATTTCTTCCGCTTTGTTTTCTTAACGCGATCGCTATTCTGACTAGTAGCTCGCTGAGTAATGAGGTCAAAAGGATTTGCAGGAACAAACATTAACATTGGCGTTAAATTGATCGTTCCAAAAGTCCCCGTACCTGCCAAGATTTCGGTTAAAAAGGTATTCTCAGGATCAGGCGGATTCATGAGAATACGGGGACTAGCCGTACCTAGAGTGACATCGGTGAGGATGCAAAAAAAACGCGTATGCCGACCATGCACCACCAGAAACTTACCGACGCGCATATCTTCGACGGAAATCTCGCCATTTAGTCGAACTTCTAAACCGTCGCTTAAAGAACCCTGAACAACAATTCCTAATGGTTGCAATAAATCCATGCCAAACCTGCATTAAGTCTGCATACTTTTGCATAGCATAACAAAATAGAGGAGAAAACTAAGTTTTCTCCTCTATTTTTGCTTGCAGTTGAATACTAATATTTTTTTAGAACGCTATACGTTCTAAAAAAATGATTTAGTAACGACCACCGCCACCGCCAGACTTGTTATAGCCGCCGCGACCGCCGCCGCCGCCTCTGTTGCCGCCGCCAAACGAGTCATTATTCTCGCGAGGCTTAGCCTTGTTGACTTTGAGTACGCGACCCATCCACTCAGCACCGTCTAGCGCTGTGATGGCTGCATCTTCCTCAGCATCTGCACTCATTTCTACAAATGCAAAGCCACGAGCGCGACCAGTTTCGCGATCGGTAGGGAAATGAACACGTGTGACCTTGCCGTAGTCTTCAAAAACAGGCTTTAAATGGTCTTGAGTAACTTCATAGGACAAGTTACCAACGTAAATAGACATTATGCTTTCTCCAAGAATTCAATGAGTATGTAGAGATAGAGATGTCGGAGAGAAGCTTGTCACGATGAAACAGAAAAAAACTGCCAGTACAGAAAACAATTACTACAACCGATAAATACTTTTACCTTACGGTCAATAGTTTAGCGCATATGATTTAAATTTGGGCATAATGTTACATTTAATTTATTTTGCAACAATTAAACCAAACAAACCAAAACCCCAAAGTAGAGTTGCGGCGCAACTCTACTTTGAAGTTTTGGTTTTGAGCTAATACCATTTCGCCAAAAGTAAAGGCAGCACCAAGCATCCCCTTTACACCAATTCACAAAAGTGTGACAACACTTTTGTGAATTAAAAACTAAACCCAGTAAGGGTTTTAAAATCAAGAAATGGCGTAGCCATTTCTTGATTTGGTACTACTTTTTGATGTTTAGTCCATCCAGCCGATATTTTTATTGTTTATGCGCTGTAACTGTTCGTTAGAGCCAGTTGGACGCGCATAGGGACTGCGATCGCGATGGGGGTAGGGCTGTTCAACAGGCTGTTTGCGAGGAGTTGCTCTATTGTTTTGTGGGGTTTGCGACACTATTTGCGAAGAACTAGCAGCCTCAACTACAGGGGGCTGAGCTAATTCTTTGGTTGATTCTAATGTCTTGATCTGCTCCGAAAGTTGAATATTTGCTTCAGCTAAGCGCAAATTATCGCGTTTGACTTCCACGAGTTGTTGATCTAATTCATTTTTGAGACTCTCGATCGCTGCGAGTGATTTCTGTAAAAGCTCAATATTAGTATGGCTAAATTTCAAATCCTTTTGCAAATCAACTACAGTTTGCAAGAGTTCAGTTTCTCTTTGTTGAGATTGAGCGAGTGATAGCTCTAGCTCAGAAACTTTTGCTTTTGTGCGATCGTCCAAACTTGGAGATTTTGCTGCTGCATTTAGTTCAGGACGAATAGAAGCTTTACTGACTGGCTCAGCAATGGTTTCTGCCTTTACTTCGATAGTTTGTTCAGTTGAATCGTTCTTAGCTGGAGTTTCAGTTTCTTTCTGGACTTCATCGCGCAATAAATCTGAAATTCCGACTTTCTTTTTGGTTGACATTATTTTGTATTTATCTCTATAAAACAGCTATTTTCATTATGAGAGTCTGCCGACTTGGAATCTCATAATGCTTTACCTTAAAATATCTCGCCTCAGTTCATCAACCACACGTCTATAGTCGGCTTCTGCTTCTCTAGCATTTTTACCTTTCCACTCTGTCACTAATTTCCCATCTAGAGCAGCGCGTTCATGAGCTTTATAAGCTCTCACAAAAGCATGAAAAACAGGTACTCCGACTTCCTGTAAAGTATTTTGAGCCTCAAGTGCTTCATTGAGGCAGCGAGGATCAACACGGGTTAACAGAACTCGATGGGGAACTTGGGCAGGTCTTACGGTACTTTTGACAGTATCGATGAGGGCAGTTAAATCCATCGGAGCAGGTGGACTGGGCAAAACCAAATAATCAGCGATCGCTACAACTGTAGCTAGTGCATGGGAATGTAGTGCAGGCGGTGTATCTACCAATACTAGATCGTAACTGCTAAGTTTCGGCAATTTTCTTAGATGTGTCGGATCGATTTCTTTGGCAATATCAAAGCCCATGCCCTTCTCACTACGTCCAACCCACCAAGACAAGCTTCCTTGTACGTCCGCATCTACAACTAATACTTTAGTTTCCTGTGCCAAGATACCTGCCAAGGCGATCGCTGTTGTTGTTTTACCTACTCCCCCCTTGCCATTGGTGACGACTACAATTTTTGGGGAATTTGCCATACTGCTAAGTCTCTTAATAACTTCTAATTAGAAATATAGCGCTTCACGCTCTAAAGCCCAAAAATAGTTGCGATGAAGGTCAGCCTACAACTAACTTTCATCGCAACTATTTTTTATCATAAAAATTTCTGGAGTGTGCGCAAAAAAATCAATCCAGTTTTTTGGACTTTGATGGTTTACTGACAAATAAAACCGCGATCGCTAAACAAACTAGACCAACATTGATGAAGACATCAGCAATATTGAAAATAGCAAATCTAATAATCCGTATATCGATAAAATCAACCACATAACCAGCCACAAAGCGATCGATGCCATTACCTGCGGCTCCTGCTAAAATACAGCCATAGCCAACCTGTTCCCATCGATTTAAGTTTTTACCAAAAACCCCAAAGGCAACTAACCCTAAACTCACAACCATCGACACCCATTTGAGCCAATCAATCTGACCACTAAACAAGCTAAATGCTGCACCCGTATTGGTTGCATAGGTAAAATGAAAAACACCATTAATCAAGGCAACTGATTTCAATCCCTTTAGGTATTGTACGACTAAATATTTAGAGGCTTGATCGAGAACTAATCCCAAAATTGCCGCAGTCCAGTATAGAGAGTTCTCGATTTTGCCAGATGTCATATTAGAAATTTTACTAAAACTTGTAGAAATCAGAGAAACAAATAATTTTTTAAAAAGCTTGTTTTACAAGCCTTTTAAAAAATTATTTGTTGTTTAATTTAGCGCAAAGCGCTGTACAGATATTTATGGATTAATAATACCTAGCCATGCCAATAAACCCTGACCAGTGACAAACTCGATCCCTACCGCGAGGATAAAGCCAATCATCGCAGCTCGACCATTTAATCTTTCTGCATAAGTGTTAAATCCCATTTTCGGATCAGTAGCCTGTGGTACTTGAGTTGGTTCAGTCATGATCGAAAAAATCCTCATTTTGTATAAAACTTAATATGATTTTATCGCAATCACCCACATAAAATCGGGAAAGCCGAGACATCACAATACACCCTCTATGTTTTGGGATTAAACGATCTCTAAAATTATGGATCGTTTTTATCGCCCCAAAAAGTCCTCACAGCTATACAAAATTCAGATTTAGCTTATTCTGAAACTTTAAGTTTTGTTTTCGGATTGTAACGACCGATTTCTTGTAAACTTAGCTAAATAAATATGTAAAACTATAAGATTTTACTGAATTGCAGCTAGCAACATAGTGGAGTGTAAACTGGCTTGGAAAACCATAAGGAAAAAATTTTAGTTGTAGACGACGAAGCAAGTATTCGCCGAATTCTGGAGACACGTCTGTCGATGATCGGTTACGAGGTTGTCACCGCCGCAGATGGCGAAGAAGCGATCGAAGTTTTTCATAAAGAGAATCCCGATTTGGTGGTTCTTGATGTCATGATGCCAAAGCTCGACGGCTACGGGGTATGTCAAGAGCTTCGCAAAGAGTCTGATATTCCGATTATCATGCTGACAGCATTAGGTGATGTCGCCGATCGCATTACAGGGCTGGAATTAGGTGCAGATGATTACGTTGTCAAGCCTTTTTCGCCAAAGGAATTAGAAGCGCGGATTCGTTCAGTGTTGCGACGTTTTGATCGCAATGGCACGTCAGGCATCCCTAGTTCTGGGGTGATTCATATCAATACGATCAAGATTGATACCAACAAGCGTCAAGTCTATAAATCCGACGAGCGTATTCGCTTGACGGGGATGGAGTTTAGTTTGTTAGAGCTATTAGTTGGGCGATCGGGTGAAGCTTTCTCAAGAGCCGAAATCTTGCAAGAAGTTTGGGGCTACACGCCAGAGCGCCATGTGGATACTCGCGTAGTCGATGTTCATATTTCACGCCTTCGTGCAAAGCTCGAAGAAGATCCCAGTAATCCTGAGTTAATCTTAACTGCGCGTGGAACAGGCTATCTATTCCAGCGCATCATTGATGGCTCAGAATCCAAACAAGCTTAGAGCGATATGATTAACAAGAAACCAATTTCTTTGTGGCTCGGCTTCGCCGAGCCACAAAGAAATTGGTTTCTTAAGTTTTAATAAAGACTGCCTTAGGCAGTCTTTATATTATGATTCATGAAATTTGGCGATCGCCAATTCATAAATTTCTGTCAGTCTTTGAGCATGTATAGCAAGAGTAAATTCTGAGTGAAATAAAGCATTGCCTGCTATACCAATCTCACGAGCTTTATCAAAATCATTAGCCAAATCCGTAATCGCAGCAGCTAATTTTTGAGTATTATTTGGCTCAACCAAAATCCCCGTCTTCCCAGCCTGAACATGTTCAGGGATACCGCCAACATCACTAGCAATCACTGGACGGAATCTTGCGTAAGATTCTAAAGTTACTAACCCCGCAGGCTCTGGCCATACGCTAGGAAAAATCACTGCAAAACTTTGACGATACAGATCTTCTAGTTTCTCTTTTTGACACCAGCCATGCCAAGTAATGCGATCGCTAATATTGAGACTCTCTGCTAGCTGGCGAACTTGGGGCATTGCCCACCCTTCGCCAGCAATATCAAGATGAATACCAGCATCTAATAGTGGCATCGTTCTCAATAACCAAGCTAGCCCCTTCTCTGGAACAATCCTACCCGCAAAAAATATACGCTGCTGTTTATGGGTCGCTTTATCTAGAGGCTGATGATTGCTCTGAGGAGCAGCAATACCACATTTTAAGGTGACTACTTGTGAGTCAGGTAGTCCGTGGGCAATTAATTGCGATCGCACATAATCACTATTTGCGATCGCTGTAATTCCCAGTTTTTTAATATTTTCAAGTTCACTATATGCTCTTTTAAGGCTGTTAATAATTTTCTCTGGTCTACGGCTACCACAGCCATCAATCAACAGTCCCCAAGTACAACCGAAAGTATCCATATTGCGATCGCACACTTTTGCTTGTCCATGCAAATATTTAGAACCACTGGGGCAATAGAGATCGTGATTATGAACTGTATGAACAGCAGGACATTGATGATGAAACTGATGCAAAAAAGTTGGTGCGTGTATATGCAATAGATCGTCGGGTGCGAGGCTATCTAACGACTTAATCACCTCTTGTTTCCATTCATTAGATAGTGAAGCAACAATTCCTCTCAAGTAAGACTCAATGCCGCCAAATGAAGTATCAGAAAAATCAAAACAGTGTTTTATTTTGCGATGCATTAGATTGTTAATTGTTAGCTTTTATGGTTTAATTAGGACATATAAGTAGTTATTTCAATTCTAACTTAGCTAGTTAAACACCGACATAAAATGTCAAATCCAACTCGGGCCACATACAAGGAAAAGAGTAATTGGTCTAGTCTGCGAGTATATTTTTACTGCTTCCCGCCTACTCTGACAGGTTTTTGCAACTACGCTTCAGCATATCATTACTATCAACATGCAATCGTTTGCCTGGCAGAAGGTTTTCAAGATTTGGGTGTCGAGTTTTACTCGAATGTAAACTTTTGGTTGGCGACTCCCGGTGATGATTTTTTATTTAAATACGATCCAAATATAACTGCTTCTGATTGTGATTTAGTTATCATTAATGAGTTCTGGTGGGAAAATCATTTGCATTACCCCCAAGCTTTATGTAACATTCCTCATCTGCTTAGAAAAGATCGTAAGAATACGGTGATTCTAATCGATAGTTCTGATGATTTTCCTCAAACCAACTTTCTTGATCCGAGACTTTCACAGTTTGATTACCATTTCAAAGCACATTTGAGTAGATCTGTCCCCCATCCTAAAAACACTTACCCATTCCCATTTGGTTTGTCGAAAAGAATTATTAAAGAATTAGATAATCCTCTACCTTTTACCCAAAGAGAAAATAGATTACTAGTTAATTCTAGGGGATTCCAATATGGCGATCATTCCCTAAGAAATTATATTCAAAAAAAGTTTCTCCCCAATATTGAAAGTCATATTTCTATCGAAACAAAAAAAATATCAGATGGCAAAGAACGAGGCGATTACCACTCTTTGTTATGGACGCAAACATGTGGTCGTCACAATCCTGGCTATTATGAATTGTTAATGTCTAGTAAGGTTTGTAGTTCTTTTGGGGGATATTTTATATCTCCATTTCCTAAAAGGTCATGGAGCTTATTCGGGCGTGCAGCAAGAAAGTTAATCACTAAGCTAGGATTAAAGACTAATCTTATTGTTCAATGGGATAGTTGGCGTTTTTGGGAGTCACTAGCCGCTGGATGTGTACCAATACATCTAGATTTTGAGAAATATGGTTTCATTCTTCCCGTAATGCCAGAAAGTTGGCGACATTACATTGGTATTGACTTAGATGATTTAGATGGATCAATTGATAGATTTGTACAAAATTTTGATCGCTTGCCAGAGATATCTCAAACTGGTAGAGAGTGGAGCTTAGAGCATTATTCCCCTAACGCCGTTTCTCAAAGATTCTTGCAAATAGTAATCAAGGATTCGATTTAAGATATAGATTGTGTTCATTTCATCCTTGAACTTTTGTAGTTAAACTTAATCTCTTATACCTTTAGGACTAACGTAAAAACACCACAAAATACTTGTTTCAATTTAGGAGCAATTCATGAATTGCTCCTAAATTGTGTGATTTTGAGTAAAGCCTAAGACTGATAATATTTTTTCTAGAAAAAACATAGTATATTAATCTTCTAGCTTACACACTATATGTTTTTACTTGGATATGATAAAAACAACTTGTTTGATTAATAGCTTTAACTACAAAAGCTATGTTGGTGAAGCGATCGAAAGTGTTCTATCTCAAACCCATCCTTTTGATGAAATAATTGTTGTTGATGATGCTTCTACAGATGGCTCTGATACATTTTTGCGAAGTGAATATGGTCAAAATCCTAATGTAAGAATTATTATTCACGAAAAGAACCAAGGGCAACTAGAAGCAATAACTACTGGTTTTTTAGCTTCAACAGGTGACCTTATTTTCTTTCTGGATGCAGATGATATTTATCATTCTCAGTATTTGGAAATTGCATTAAGCATATACAATGACAATCCCGTATGTGACTTTATTTTCTGTCGATTGGGGGATTTTCAATCTACTAAGGATGCCTATCAAGCCCCAAGTCAAGACCAAATTTATCAGTACAAGGATTATATTAAAGATTTTGGATATTCCGTAATTCTTACAGCAGAAGAACATGCATTTGTAGGATGTCCAACATCAGGAAATTCTATTTGGCGCAAATATTTAGATAAAATTCTTCCCTGTCGATATATTGGTGAATATCGAATTTATGCTGACAACTGTGTAGTTTTAGGATCTTCAATTTTGGGAGCGCGAAAATTTTATCTAGATATTCAACTAGTTGGCTATCGTAAACATGGTAAAAACGAGACACACAATATATTTTATCTTGATAGATTTAGGCTTTATCAAAATGCAATTACCACTGTTCGCCTGATTAATTTTTTGAGCCAAAAAGAGAGCTTAGATTTGACTCAAATCTCTAGATTTGCCCCATATGAATTTAAAACTATCGACTTTCCTACTTGGAGGCTATTTTGGACTTATGTCAAGATTATGCTCCGTAATCCATCAAGCGTTCCTTTTTCACAATGGCAATTTAGCAAATTGTATGGAATAGTAATAATGTTGAAACATATGCTAATAAGATCTAAACGTTCTAATATTCTATCAAATCGCTTCCAAGATAGTAAATAGCTGCTGTACCAATCAATTATGGCTATCAAATAGATGTATACTTGCGATTTGCTTTGTGCTGATATGAAATCCATATAGAAGTTTAAAAATACCGTGAAGTTGCACTTTAAAACTTCTATATGTACTACTTAGAAAGCATTTAAGAATGCAAGGACGCACCAAAACAGGTATAAATACTGATGCAGTCAAGTATTAGCCTATCAAGATGCGCCAACCCTATAATACCGATTTATCAAGCAAAGAGTGGGAAATA
>JBIKYZ010000369.1:0-4290 GCA_044354985.1 Pseudanabaena sp.
AAATGCAGGTTTACCTGTGTGGGCGACCTATGATACTGTCCTGTCTTGATTCCACTTTGTTAGGCAGGGGTGATTCTATCTACAGTTCGGGCTTGGTGTCACTAGGGGCTGTGCGAATTTCCCCCTGCTTAATTGCTTGTTCAAAGATTTTAACCTTTGTTCTTCTTCAAGATACAAGGGGCTGCGCCCCCGTGCCAGCCCCCAACCTTGAGGATCGTAGGAATTCCTTCCACGTAACATCAATTAGTTATCAATGATGGGTTACGCTATCGCTAACCCATCCTACGTTTAATTCCACCAATTCACAGAAGTGTTGTCACACTTCTGTGAATTAAAAAACAAACCCTGTAAGGGTTTTAAAAACACAAAATGGCGTAGCCATTTTGTGTTTTGGTATTACTTACTAGGCAAAAACACGTAAGGAGTATCGGTTATGATGCAAAAGGAAGTATATTCAAAACCAAGTTGAGCTTATCAATTTCAAGCTCATTCAGATTAGTGTTCTCTGATACTTTAAACCCAGAGTATTCAAGCATCAAAATTTTTAGGAAGAAGTAGCTCCATGGGTTCGCAAATCGCCCCCAAACCTAAGTTACTAGTTATCGATGATGAACCCGATAACTTGGATTTGCTATTTCGGACTTTTTATCGAGATTATCAAGTTTTGCGAGCCAATAGTGGCTTGGAAGCGTTGGAATTGCTTGATCACGAAGGGGAAGTCGCTGTAATTATCTCTGATCAAAGAATGCCGATCATGAGTGGAACTGAGTTTTTGAGTCAAATGGCGGTTAAATATCCTGACACAATGCGGATTATTCTGACTGGCTATACCGATGTTGAGGATTTAGTTGAGGCGATCAACACCTGTAAGGTATTTAAATACGTCACCAAACCTTGGGACGAAGTAGAACTCAGAAATGTAGTAAGCCAAGCCATTGATACTCATAATGTCCTGCGAAACCGAACTGCTGAGCTACGGCGCACTCTGCGCCAACAATCACTCCTGAACGCGATCGCCTCATCAGTAGATAGTGCCGCACCATATCGGGAAATTATTGCCGCGATCGCCGAATCAATTGCGCGTAATTTTGAAGTTTCTGGCAGCATTTTACGGCTGTCTGAGGCGAGAGTACTTTCAGAAGACTATTTTGCCTATTGCAGCCAACCAATGGCTAGTTTGCCTCAGCTATCGAAGATTCTCACCCTGCGATCGCAGATTGTCGCAATTAGTAACATTGAGGATGACCAGCGTGTTTCAGAAACTGATAAATCTATCTATGCTGAAGCAAACATCAAATCAGTTTTATTCGTTCCCCTTGAAGTCCAGCAAGAATGCTTGGCGATGTTAGCTCTCTATCATTCCGAAAGTCCGCATTTGTGGAGTAGTGATGAATTAGCTTTGATTGAGTTAGCAGCCGATCAAGCTGCGATCGTTAGTTCTCGCGCCAGAGCTTATGATCGCATTCAAGAACTGGCAAAAAGGGAATCTTTGCTCAATACGATTACAAGTACGATCCGCTCCAGTCTCGATCCTCAAAAGATTTTTGCGTCAATTACCCAGCAATTAGGTCAAGCCTTAAATTCGGAAAGTTGTGCTTTATCTTTATGGACAGAGGATGAGCATTACTTACGCTGTGTCGGTTTACATTTACTCGATCCTAATGAAGTAGTTCATGATCGGTCAAATCCGAACGAACCCTTATTACCGCAATCGATTGCGAATATCTCCGTTAATCCCGTCTTTCAAGCTTTAATTGAAACCAAGCAACCCGTCGCCATCTCGGATTTACAAGAAAATCCAGAATGGAATATCACTGATTTACCATTACGTTCCGTTGCTCGATCGCTGCTCATGGTTCCACTGCTATCTGATGGCAAGATTATTGGCAGTATTTCTATGCGTCAAAATAGTCTGCCACGACAATGGCAACCCGAAGAAGTATCTTTGGTGCAAGCTGTGGCGGCTCAAGCGGCGATCGCAGTGCAACAGGCTAATCTCTTTCAAAAAACTCGCCAACAAGCACAGCAACTTCTTGAACTTGATCGCCAAAAAACCGAATTTTTTCAAAATCTCTCCCATGAATTCCGTACTCCCCTCACCCTTACCATTGGGCCATTAGAATCAGCGATCGAGAAAGCCCAATCACTTCCACTCGAACAATCGGTGATTGCTCTCCGAAACTGTCGTCGGTTGCTGCGTCTGGTTAATCAACTTTTGGATATACAACGCCTCGATGCTGGCAAAATGCAAGCTTGTTTCCGTCCTTGCAATCTGGTCGAATTTACCAGCCAAACTATCGATGCTTTTCGTCCCTACTGCGATCGCAAAAATATTCATCTATTTAGTGAGTTTAGTAAATGTCCAGAAATCTATCTAGACTTAGAGAAGTTTGACAAGGTGCTCTACAATTTGCTGTCTAATGCGATGAAATTCACGCCTAGTAATGGTAGCGTTACAGTTAATATTTCTGCCGATCCTGATGGCAAACAATGTATCCTCGGCGTGCATGATACGGGAATAGGTATACGTGAAGATCAAATTCCATTTCTATTTGATCGTTTTCGTCAAGCTGAAGGTTCCGTCAATCGTAGTTATGAGGGCAGCGGCTTAGGTTTATCGTTGGTCAAAGAATTGGTGAATCTGCATGGTGGCAACATTTCCGTCACCTCAGATTATGGCTATGGGACTACCTTTATGATCGCCATTCCCACAGGTAAAAAACACTTACCTGCCGATCAAGTTACCAACTTACCTGCCGATCTCCAAATATCGAGAGCCTCAGTGGAGCTGGCGGATCTAGAAACTGACTTGGGTTTAGAAGAAGATAGTTTCATTACTGATAGTGAACATGAAGAATCTCCACATACTACTACAGGTAAAATCTTAATCGTTGACGACAATCGTGATCTGCGAGGATATTTACGACGGGTTCTCAATCAGGCTGGCTATAGTGTGATCTCAGCTCATAATGGTGCTCATGGCTATACTCAAGCTCAAGAACATCGCCCTGATTTAATCGTTACCGATTTGATGATGCCTCAAGTCTCTGGTCTGGACTTAATTGCCATGATTCGCCAAGATCCTGAATTATCGGGAATTCCGATGATTTTGTTAACTGCTAAAGCCAATGAAGAGACTCGCATTGAAGGTACAGAAATGGGTGCTGATGCCTATCTAGCCAAGCCTTTTAACGATCGCGAATTGTTGGCAGAAGTTCGGAATTTACTCGCTCTCAAAACCAATGAGCGCCGCGTAGCTCAACTCAATCTCTATCTCACCGAATCAGTTCTTAAGCGTTTCCTTCCTCCAAGTCTAGTTTCCAAAGCTGCCACTGGTGAACTCAGTCTTGATTTGCGTCCTGAACCAAGAATGATCACAGTTCTCTTTACAGATATTGTCGGCTTTACTTCCCTTGCGAATACTTTGCGCTCGCGTCGTGTTGCTGAGTTGCTCAATCAATATCTAGGTGCAATGACAGAAGCAATTTTTGCCAATGGTGGCACGGTAGATAAGTTTATGGGTGATGGCATTATGGCTCTGTTTGGTGCGCCTGAAGATTGTAGCCCTAACGAACAAGTGCGCCGCGCCGTTCAGACAGCTAAACATATGCAGCGATCGCTGGCTCAACTCAATGAGCAATGGGCATTGCAGGGCATTCCCACAGTCAGATTTCGCTGCGGTATTCATCAAGGTACAGCTGTGGTGGGGATGTTTGGCAGTGCGGACCGATCGGACTACACTGCGATCGGTCCCACGGTAAATATTGCTGCACGTATCCAGTCGGCAGCGGAACCTGATTGCATTCTTGTATCTGCGACGGTTGCTGATTATCTCAATGATGAGGAGCTTCGCAAGCGTGAACCTCTTAAGCTAAAAGGAGTTGATGAGACTGTACTCACCTTTTTTGTGGATAGTTAAGAAACCATTTACAGCGCTTTGCGCTGTAAGAATTACTTTTTTATTTCGCTGTTATACCAATTCACGAAAGTGTGGCTACACTTTCGTGAATTGGTATAACAGCGAATCGTAAAAATGGTTTAGTATTTGCAATTTAAAATTGTCGTGAGGAGTATAAAAATATTGGCGCAAATGCTAAGCCCTTAGCAATAGCTACAATAGCAGACAAGGAAACAGGAATATACGAGGCGATCGCTGGTTGTTGATGATTGGACTTTGGACAAGATTGAAGCAAAGAAAGAGCGGGATTAAGCGAAAAGGGATAATGAGAGTTTCAACTTTCAACCGAAAACAAATCATTATCCCTAAACCCATTATGCCAATAATTGTCA
>JBIKYZ010000130.1:0-14201 GCA_044354985.1 Pseudanabaena sp.
AAAAAGTATTTGTATCTATATGTAGCCATGTTTGAGTGGGCATACAATCTTAGCTGGATTGATTTTGATTTCCTTCGTCGTCTTCTTATGCCTCCTTCCACCTATTTACCTAGATGAGCCAAAAAAGTAAGTTCCTGAAATAGCAGACATTAACACCAAAGATTCGGGTTGAAATGTTCTACTGTAGTAAATATTTGTGGGAATAATTGTGTAGAAAAAAGATGACCAGAAGGCTAGTTTTTTATCACAAGTGATCTCTAGACAAAGTTTATAGAAGAAATAAATTGCAATTAAAGAAAAAACAATAGATAAAAGTCTACCTATACTTTCGTGAACACCAAAAAACTTATAAAGTATGGCAACAGAAAATGAATAAATCGGGAATTCTGTTTGACAATAGCCTGCTAAATTACCACCCCAATCAATTTGAGGATAGAAGAAGTTATATCCATTTTCATAAAAATTACGCGCCATTGCCGCAGTATCGGCTTGTCTCCAAGAATGAACTCCCAATATTGGTGATTGGATGTTATAGATTCTTAAACAAAATGCCAAAGAAAGCAAAAAGCTTATTGGATATGAATCTACTAGTTTATTTGCTTTTATCATTTATATTTGCGAATATTTAGTGGCAGATAAAACTTTTTTATGCCAATGATGTGTGGATTGGATAGATTTAGCGATCATTGCTATTTTTTTAGATTACATTGCCCCCAAGCAATTTAACTCTAACCAATAAAAAGGCACCCCTTGCGGAGTGCTTTTTTTTATTAAGACTGCCAATTAACCCAATCTTGAGGCTTCAAGAAAGTTTCATAGAGTTCAGATTCAGGAGTATTTGGCTCAGGATGAAAGTCATAATCCCAACGCACCAAGGGCGGTAATGACATCAAAATTGATTCGGTGCGTCCATTGGTTTGCAAACCGAAAATAGTACCGCGATCATAGACGAGATTAAATTCTACATAGCGTCCACGACGGTATAGCTGCCATTGTTTCTCACGATCGCCAAATTCCATATTGCGGCGACGATTTGCGATCGGTACATACGATGGCAGAAATGAATTACCGCAGGTATTGACAAAGGCAAAAATCTCTTCCCAAGTGCGAGGCACATCACCAACCTCATCACTCATCACTTGAGCCGTTGTGGAGTCATTACTGTTTTTGTAAAGTCCATCATCGCCATTTTGGTAGTCAAAGAAAATACCGCCTACGCCGCGAGTTTCACCGCGATGCTTGAGGTAGAAGTAATCATCACACCATTGTTTGAACACAGGATAGTAGTGAGGATTGTGGCGATCGCAAGCAGCTTTGAGTGTGGTGTGTAAGTGCTTTGCATCTTCGCCAAACCCATAATAAGGGGTGAGGTCAAGCCCGCCGCCAAACCACCAGATTGGACCTGCTTCAAAATAGCGATAATTAAGGTGTACTGTTGGTGCGTAAGGATTTTTAGGATGTAGCACCATCGAAGTCCCAGTTGCATAAAATGTTTCACCTGCAACTTCTGGGTGATGGCGCAAAATAGCTGGGGGTAACTGAGAGCCAAATACCTCAGAAAAATTTACACCACCCTTATCAAAATAGTCACCATCAGTAATTACACGAGATCGTCCGCCGCCGCCTTCAGGTCTCTCCCATTGATCTTGCTTAAACTTTGCTTTGCCGTCTAGTTCTTCTAAACCTTGGCAAATGTTGTCTTGCAAGCCTTGCATGAACTGTTTCACGCGAGCCTTAGAGTCAACAGGAACTTTGAGTAAAACCTTACTAGGAGCGACAGGGGCGATAGTCATAATCGTTTCGTATTAGTTTTCAGAGGTTGGACTTAAAATTTTTATAAGTGTTTGTGAGTTTGAGAAGGCATACCCGCAGGCTGTAACTCCTTAAGCTCATTAAGAATTGCTATATCACTGTTAAATACTTTACATTTAGTCTGTGTTGACTGGGGCAAATGTAAAGCATTGTGTAGCAAAATATCGCGATCGCGAATTCATATCATAAAGTCAGCGCGAAGCGCTGACTTTATGAAAATCCCAACGATGCTAGATCTGCCAGAACAATTTCTAACTTTGCAAACACCACGATTGATTCTTCGTAAATTGGAGATCACTGATGCGGCGGATATTTTTGCCTATGCCCATGATCCAGAAGTAAGTACTTACACTTTATGGGAAGCGCATGAGTCAATTAATGAGACGTATGAATATTTAAACAATTTTGTTTTTAAAATGTATCGCGCTGGGACAGGAATGACTTGGGGAATAGTAGAAAGGGAGAGCGGCAAATTAATTGGAACTTGCGGATTGCATGTTACACCTGTTCATCGAAGGGCCGAACTAGGATATACACTGTCAAAAGATTATTGGGGGCAAGGCTTGATGACTGAGGCAGTAAATGTGGCGATCGCTTTTGGCTTTCATGTGATGCATTTACTTAGGATTCAAGCTTATTGTGCTGTAGAAAATATAAGTTCGGCAAGAGTTTTAGAGAAAGCTGGAATGCAGTTTGAAGGGATTTTGTATAATTATGTTTTCACGAAAGAGCGTCCTTGGGATGTAAAGATGTACGCAATTACGCGATCTCATACATCTTTACATCCAGATTCTTTAATGTAACCTTTTATTGATTAATCTGTTGTCTCAACCAAACTCTAAACTCACGGATCAGTTTATTGTCATCTATTGATTCAGTCTGTTGTAAAAACTGATCGAGGATCTTATGAGAAACCATTGGAAAAGACAAACTAAATTCACTTTCCAAATATTCATTTTCCTGTAATTTGTAAATACCTATTCCCGAACTACTGTATCTCCATATTTCTGGCACACCTAAATCTCTGTAAATTGGGAACCTACGGCTGCTAGGACTAGTAATATCGACTTCAACGACTAAATCTGGAGGGGGATCAATTTCTAAATTTACCTCGCGTCCACGTATGCGATCGCTATTTTGAATATAAAAACAACAGTCTGGCTCTACTCCTACGCCTAAGTCTTCTCGGTTTAACGTTGTAGAACCAAATCCTCGAATGCTTAAATTTAATTCTTCAGTTAGAGTAATAATTATCCTTTCTAAAATGCAGTTAATTGTTTCATGCAATCCTAAAGGCATTTTTATTTCTAAAACTCCATGATGATAGGCTAGGCGGATAGAGCGATGGCTGCCCATATCAGTAAGCATCGCTTGATAAGTTTGCCAACTAATATTAGTTAGCACAGCTTTACCATTAGGTGATTCTACATCTTTTTTTTTGTAAGGTAAGGAAGTCGTAATCATCTAATCAATCTCCTGACAACGTTATCCACAAATCATACTTTAAGATTTTGCTTCAGAACTTATACCAATAGTTTTAGCATATGAATAAGTCTATTTACAGCGTTTTGCGATAACATCCAAACCAATAAACGTTGTGAAAGTGTTGCAAAGCAACACTTTCACAGCTTTCAAGAAATTTATCGTGTTTCATCTGAACGGAAATTCCTGTAGGATTCTCCTGAATACAAAAAAGCCCTCGCTTAGCGAGGGCTTTTTTGATGATTAGTCAAAACCAAGTAGATCGAAAATTTCGCGATCTTTTAGAGGTTGAGCGTAAAGTGGCTCAGCGTTTTCCAGCATACTTTTGGCAAGCTTCAGATATTCTTGCTGTACTTCTAGAACTTCAGGATCTGGGTCCATTTCAAATACAGTGCATTTCTTCAATCGACTACGGCGGATGGCATCAACTGTGCGGAAGTGCGCTAAGGTTTTCAATCCAACGCGATCGTTAAATTTGTCGATTTGATCGGTTCCTTCGCTACGGTTGGCGATGATACCACCGAGACGAACACGATAGTTTTTCGCTTTTGATTGAATTGCGGCGACGATGCGGTTCATTGCGAAGATAGAGTCAAAGTCATTAGCAGTGACGATCAAGCAATAATGAGCATGTTGCAATGGCGCAGCAAATCCACCACAGACCACGTCACCCAATACATCAAAAATCACGACATCAGTATCTTCGAGCAGATGATGTTCTTTAAGAAGTTTAACAGTTTGACCTGTGACATAGCCACCGCAACCAGTTCCTGCGGGTGGACCACCAGCTTCGATACACATCACGCCGTTATAGCCTTCAAACATGAAGTCATTAGTTTGAAGTTCTTCAGAATGGAAATCAACGGTTTCGAGCACATCGATAACTGTGGGAACCATTCTCTTTGTGAGAGTGAAGGTGCTGTCATGTTTGGGATCACAACCGATCTGAAGTACACGCTTACCGAGATGAGAGAAAGCTGCCGATAAATTAGAAGAAGTGGTGGATTTGCCGATGCCACCTTTACCGTAGACAGCAATTACCAAAGCCCCTTCAATCACCATCCCTGGATCTTGATGGACTTGGACGCTGCCTTCGCCGTCTTCACATTTAGTAATTGATGGTGGATGTGCGGTTAAAACTGCCAAAATAGACTCCTATTATTAATAATTAACTGTTTATTTGAAGTTTGCTGCTACGCACCAAACTTCATTCATGTTTCTATTGACCAATCTGAGCTTTTGCATCGTAGAGAGTTTCTACAGTGATCGAAGTGATGCCGCGATCGCTAGCAAATTTCTCAGTATTACGCTTGATTTTGCCGCGAACAAAGAAGGGAATCTTCTTCAACTCAGCTTCACCATCAGCACTCCAAGTAATGCCCTCAATTGCTTGAGCTACAGGTGTCAGAACAGCTTGATTAGAGCTGCTTGTTGAGGCGATCGCATGATCAGTCGTGACTGATTCACTAGGTAGATCACGACGAGATTCTTGTGATGGCGCAGTATGCAAATGGCTCATATGTCCTTCTGCAAACTCGAAGTCCTCTTTGAACATTCCAATCAAATGCTCTTCTAGCCCCATCATCAAAGGATGTATCCAGCTATCAAAAATCACATTTGCGCCTTCCCAGCCCATTTGTGGTGAGTAACGAGCAGGAACATCTTGAACGTGAATTGGTGCAGAAATCACCGCGCAAGGGATACCCAAGCGTTTGGCGATATGTCGTTCCATCTGAGTGCCAAGCACTAGTTCTGGAGCGGCTTCAGCAATTTTGGCTTCCACAGCCAGATAGTCATCACTAATCACGGCTTCAATGCCATGCTTCTTAGCAACTTCGCGTACTTCCCGAGCGAACTCACGGCTATAGGTGCCAATACCAACGAGGGTAAAGCCTAATTCTTCAGTTGCCATCCTTGCTGCCGACAGAACATGAGTCGCATCACCAAAGATGAATACACGCTTGCCTGTGAGATAGGTGGAGTCAACTGATCTGGAATACCAAGGGAGCCTTGAAGCACCCACTTCGGCTGCCGATGATATCCGAGCAGCATCCCAATTACCCAGAGTATCAGCATGAGATCGAGCTAGTGCTTGACCAATATCGATATCGGCAACTTTACCAATTTCAGCAATAAAGTCACGAGTCGCGCCGACTCCGATGGGAACGGTTTTAATAATTGGTTGTCCAAAGTTACGACTGAGCCAAGTACAAGTTGTCAGTGCAATTTCAGGATAGAGACAAATATTAAAATCTGCATTTGGTATTCGCATCAAATCATCTGGTGTTGATCCCATCGGCGCAACCACATTTACATCTACGCCGATCTCCGCTAATAACTTAATTACTTCGCGAATATCATCACGGCATCGGAAGCCTAATGCAGTTGGTCCTATTATGTTCGCTTTCGGACGGATATTAGGATCGCGTTTAGGACGTGGCGTATTTGGGGCTGGAACAACTGGTAATAGGAGTGTCCGAACTAGATGATATAAAGTTTCGCTTGCCCCCCAATTTTCTTTCTTAGAATAAGCAGGTAGCTCTAAGCTCACCACTGGAATCGGCAATCCCATACTCTTGGCTAAGCCCCCTGGTTGATCTTGAATTAACTCGGCTGTGCAGCTTTCGCCAACGAGCATGACTAGCGGCTTAAATCTGTCATAGGCTTCGCGCACAGAAGTTTTAACCATTTCAGCAGTGTCTCCACCGAGATCGCGAGCTTGAAAAGTGGTGTAAGTTACTGGCGGACGGCGATCGCGGCGCTCGATCATCGTAAATAGCAAATCGGCGTATGTATCGCCCTGTGGCGCATGAAGCACATAATGCACACCTTCCATTGCAGTGGCAATTCGCATAGCCCCCACATGGGGAGGGCCTTCGTAAGTCCAGAGAGTCAATTCCATAAGTTACTTCGATGAGTTTAGGTTACAAAAGCATAGTTAGTAGGAGCGTGAAGCTCTCCTACTAACTACACTGTTAATCTTCTGCGTCGCTCAAGCGGACGCGCAAACAATTCAGCAAGGTCAGCAGCTTGGTCATAACCATGAATCGGTGAAAACACTAATTCGATTGACCATTTGGTAGCCATGCCTTCGGCTTCGAGAGGGTTAGCAAGCCCTAGACCACAAACTGTAATATCGGGACGAGCTTCACGACATCGATCTAGCTGCTTCTCAACATCTTGTCCTTCTGATAAGACGGTTCCTTGAGGTAACAGGGCAATTTCGCTGTCCATCAATAGGCGATCAATATAGGGCATTCCCACTTCGACAAGTTCCATGCCACATTCTCTTGATAGAAAACGCGCTAAAGGAATTTCTAGTTGTGAGTCTGGGAATAAAAATGCTTTGCGACCTGTCAGGGCTTGACGGTAGCGTTCTAAAGCTATTTTAGCCCTTTTAACAGGAGGCTCGATCGCTTCTTCAAAAACTTTGCTATCAACATTCCAAGCATCAGCGGCTGTTTTGAGCCATGCTGTAGTGCCTTCGATCCCTAACGGATATGGTGATGGCAATAAAGTTCCGCCACGTGCAATTAGCGATCGCACCGTATCGCTTAAAAATGGCTGGGCAAGCAATAGTTTTGTACCTTTACCCACAGGTGGCAAATTTGCGGCACGTCGAGGAGGGAAGAAATAAACAGGACCAATCCCCATTTTGTCAAATAGTCGGCGAAATTGATCTTCTACGACATCCGCCAGACTACCAACCACCATCAAGCCAGCTTCGTCGCTACGTGGTAATACTGGAACCATTGAACCCAGACAGGCATCTTCACCTTGGGTAAATGTTGTCTCAATACCACTGCCAGAATAATTTAGAATCCGAACTTTTGGAAAGAACCGATGACTAAGTCGCTCTGCCGCTTTGGCAAGATCAAGCTTGATTACCTCAGAGGGACATGAGCCTACCAAAAACAACGTGCCAATATCAGGGCGACGTTCAAGCAATTGATCGACAACGCGATCGAGTTCTTCATTAGCATCTGCCAACCCAGCAAGATCCCGTTCGCCGAGAATTGCTGTGCCAAATCTTGGTTCGGCGAAAATCATTACGCCTGCTGCTGATTGGATTAAATGGGCGCAGGTACGAGAACCTACTACCAGAAAAAAAGCATCCTGCATTTTGCGATGTAGCCAAACGATCCCCGTCAAGCCACAAAACACCTCTCTTTGTCCCCGTTCCTTAAGTACGGGAATATCAGCAGTAATTTTGACAGGTAATTCCGTGCAAGGCTCTAGAGCCATGTTTTGCTCTCCTTTTGGGCTAAATCCCTAGTTTTTCTTAAATGGCTATCTATGCCCTAATTTTTAATGGGCTAGCCGATGTCTGCTGTCAAAAGTAGCGATCGCAACGCGATCAATAAATTAATTCTCTTTACTATATTTAGTAAAACCAAGAGACTGAGTAAAAAGTTGCAAAGGTTTACAGGAGTATAAGGATCTACAATCCTTATTATGGGACTTCTATGGGGATCGCAAGTAAATATACTTATTACAATCTTGCTCAGAAATTCTACGACTTTCTCATCAGCACAAAATAACCGTAACTAAATGCTAGATTTTTGGACAAAAACAAGTGGGACTTGGATTAATGTTTTGGCGATCGCCTTCGGAACATTTTTAGGACTAGTTTTGCGTGGACGATTTCTATCTCAAATTTTACCAATTCTCAAACAAGCGATCGGGCTAATCACTATTTTTGTCAGCATTGACATGGCAAATAGCTTACTCAAAGTCAAGGCTGGTGCTCTTGACGGAGTGATCCTATCGTTGATTTCCTTGATTTTTGGCGGCATCATCGGCGAGTTAGGACAGATCGAGAAGCGTTTAGAATCGATTGGTGATTGGCTAAAAGCGAAATTCAAGGGCAAAGGGAAATTTACTGAAGGGTTTGTGGCGGCAAGTTTATTATTTTGTATTGGTCCCATGGCAATTATCGGCAGTCTCAATAATGGGCTGAGAGGTGATGATAATCTTTTGGCGCTCAAGTCGGCTCTAGATGGGTTTATCTCAATTGTATTTGCCAGCACTTACGGGATCGGTGTTGGTTTCTCCGCTTTGCCAGTTGCCCTATATCAAGGCAGTTTGTCACTTTTAGCAGGAAATTTAGCTCAAAGCTTACCTGATCCAGCTAATGCCCCATCGGTGTTAATTATTACTGGTGTCGGTGGCTTGATGTTGTTAGGGCTGGGCTTGAATTTATTAGAACTAGCCAAGGTAAGGGTTGCGTCTTTTTTACCTGCTTTAGCGATCGCGCCTTTAGTGTATTGGCTAGCCGATAGTCTTAAATAATTCAACAGGCTCTAAACCATAAAAAGTAGGCATGTCGCGGAGCGACATGCCTACTTTTTATGGTTTTAGATTGCTATAATTAGTGCAAGCTCCTCTGTGGCGTGCGTGACTACCGATAATGTGTCTTGATCGATAATTGTTTTCTAGGAGTCTTTGGCAGTCTTCGCCGCAGTATACCAGACCAGTATCTGGGAACTTAAGTTAGGCGTTGCGCCTCGGCTCCACCTGGTTTTACCGGGTCAAACAACTGAGGTAAGACGGCGTTGCGGAGGGGTGAACCCTAAAGTTTTTTAAAATCGTCTCTGTGCAAGGCACAGAGACGATTTTAAAAAACTTTAGGTAAATGCTTGCAATTATATGGAACCATGCTATATTAGCTAAGCGAAACAACGCGGGGTAGAGCAGCCTGGTAGCTCGTCGGGCTCATAACCCGAAGGTCGATGGTTCAAATCCGTCCCCCGCCATTAATAAAAAAGCTGCACTATGTGCAGCTTTTTTTGTTTTAATATTTGTGTTCTAAGAGTTTGTGATACTTCTAAACAGATACCCGACTACGACACCAATCATCAGCGCCCAAATTTGACCAGATTTTACAAAGTTATTCCAACCTTTTCCTAAGTCTCCCATAACATCCTGATTAAACTGTTGAGCAAGTAAATCCATATTTATATGTGAATGCAGATCGGCAATATTGAAATTCATAGGAATATCGATCACTGAAAGATGAAACGATAAGTCAGCGCTAGTAACACTAGTTACAATAGTTGCCAAATTCTGGGCTTGGGCTAAGTCAAACATAATATTTTAGTCTTGGGTTAATTTACTAGAGCTTGATCTTTTATATGCAGAACCACGAGGGTCATGTCATCAGTATGAGTATGCCCTTCTCCAATAAAGTTTTGCACTTCTTGGAATATGTAGTCAAGAATCATCTGTGGGCGAGTTACATCATCAGAAAGGGGGAAACAATTTTGACAAGCCCAGTCTAGAGCTTTGCGAAGGTTTTCTTCGTCAAAGCGATCGCCTTCTGGACTTGCTGCCTCTGTAAAGCCATCAGTGTAATAGATGACGACATCACCTGAATTGAGATGAGTACTACTTTCTTCATATTTAGAGCCAGCTTCTAAGCCAATCAAAGCTCCCATCGTGTCAAGGGCATGTACAGATCGGGTCTTGGCTCGCCAATGTAATGCAGGTGTATGAGCAGCATTACTAAAAGAAAGAATCTGGGTCTCGGGATCATATTCCGAATAAAACATAGTCACGAAGCGATGGGATTTCTCTAAGTCCTCATACATCACCTCGTTAAGATGCTCCAAAATCTTACTGGGAGAATGGTTATTTAATACTTCTGCTCGCAACATTCCCCTCGTCATAGTCATGATTAAGCCTGCGGGCACACCTTTACCCATGACATCACCGACGACAAAGCTCCAGCGATTGCCCCTTTGCATCGGGATAAAGTCGTAATAGTCACCACCAACTCGACTAGCCGTGGAACATTTAGCCGAGATCTCAATGCCTTGAATTTTAGGACAATTGCGCGGTAAGAGTTGACGTTGAATTTCTGCGCCGATCTCCATCTCACGATCTTGACGCTCTTTTTTGATTAGTTCGGTTGTGAGTTCATGATTTTCTAGCCCCACTGAAGTTTGATCGGCAACTAGGCGCATCAGTGTGCGCTTATTATCTGTCCAGATGTAATCTGGCTTGCGACTAAATATATAAAGACGGCCGCGCACTGCATTTTTGACTAAAACTGAAGTGCCATACAAATGTACATCTGCTCCTAGATAACGGCTAACCATCTCATCAAGAGCGGTTGGACTGCCTGTTAATACTTGTTGGATGGCCCGTTCGATCGCAGTTCTTACTTGTTGCGCTTTCATGCCGCCTTGATTGCGCTCAGGACAATGCAGAGACTCTAGGCGCATTTGTCCACTTGCTTTAAACAAAATTAGCGCACCACCATCGGAGTCAGTAACACGGCTAGCGATTAGGGGGATTAATTCTAAAAATTGGTTGAGGTTACTAAAGCTGCGAAGAGCGTAACCCAAAAAGCTAAGCAGCTCATGGATTTTATTTTGATCCTGACTCATCCGTCTGAGCAGGTCTTTGAGATCTTTCATCACCATCACAGACGTATTGTCTATGTCTTGTGGTGGGAGGGATCTATTTCTAGGTGGCAATGATAGAGACATACCAATGCTGCAACGCTAGGTGGTTTGAACTAAAGCTAATTTAGTCAAACAGTGTAGCCTTAGTTGGACAAAAAATAACAATCGATTTCAGTAATTTTCTAAAAGAGTTTTAGTGGAGCTTTGCGCCGCTAAAACTCTCGGTATAATTAAAAGCAACAAGTAAAAAGCTGTACCGACCGCGCAGCGGTCAGTACAGCTTTTTGCTTTTAATTATGCCCAGCTACTTAAAACTAGTTACTTAGTAATGCTTCGACAAATTCGTAGCTAGAGAATGGTCGTAAGTCTTCAATACCTTCGCCAGCGCCGATAAATCTAATGGGCAGACCAAGTTGTTGCACTACTGCGATCGCTACACCACCCTTCGCAGTACCATCTAGTTTTGTCAAGATCACACCCGTAATTCCTGCGGATTGAGCAAAGATTTCCGCCTGTTTGAGTCCATTTTGTCCGAGTGTAGAGTCTAGAACCAGCAAAGATTCGATTTTGGAATCGGCAGATTTTTTATCGATAATGCGGCGAATTTTGCTAAGCTCTTCCATCAAGTTTTTCTTGTTTTGCAGTCTTCCAGCAGTATCAACGAGTAAAAGCTCTGTCCCTCTGGCTTGAGCAGAGCTAATCGCATCAAAGACAACGGCGGCGGGATCAGCATTTTGGGCTGGATTACAAATTACATCTACATTAGATCTTTGTCCCCAGCTCTTGACTTGCTCAACGGCGGCAGCGCGGAAAGTGTCGGCAGCGGCAATGAGGGTTTTGTAGCCAGATTTAACACTGAGATGAGAAAGTTTGCCAATGGTCGTGGTTTTACCAGCTCCATTTACACCTGTAATTAACCAAATATTCAGTTGGTTTTTTTCAGGAATCAGCATTGGAATTGGTTCGCCACCTTTTTGGGCTGATACATCAAGCATCTCGCGCAAGATTTGTTTTAGATAGGCGATCGCTTCCTCGGGTGGTAAAACTTCTTTGCGAAGTTTATCTTGCAGCTTGGCAATAATTTGGTCAGTTGCTTTTACCCCAACATCTGCCTGCAAAAGCAAAGCCTCAATATCATCAACGGAGTCAGCACTGAGGGGACCCTGTCCAACTATTGCCTTGAGCTGATTAACTAGTGATAAACGAGTTTTGTCTAAGCCTTGACGTAGACGGTTGAGCCAAGTGATCTCTTCGACGGAAATTTCTTCGGGGCGGCGACCTTGTGAGGCGAGAACTTCGGCTGACCAGATGAAATCGTCATCAAATTTGATGGTCGCTTTGCGTCTAGATTGAGCAATGGTTTTAACTTCTGGCTCTGGCTCAATGATTGCAGTAGCTTCAAGAGCTGCGATGCGAGCAAGGCGATCTCTTTCTGACTGCATCCAAAAAGGAACTTCCGCAGTTTCAATTTCAGGAGCAGTTTCTACTGGCGTGACGGGTTCGGGTGCTGAAAATATTTCTAAAGGTGACTCATCTGCGATCGGTGTAACTGATTCTGTAGGATCTGATATAGTTTCAACGATTGCAGGTTCTACAATCTGAGAGTTGGTGACAATAACTTCAGGAGCATTAATTTCTTGCTCAACTTCTAACTCTGCTATTTCAGTCTGAACAATTTCAGGTTGACCAGCCTCTGGCTCGATAATTTCTGACGTAACTGCAACAATTTCAGTCTCAAAAACTTCTGGCTCAGTAACTTCTGCTTCAGTCGCTTTTTCTTCAGCAACATCTGCCTGCTGTTGGACATTGGCATAGGCTGCCTTAGCCCAATTCAATAAATCTTGAGATGCTGGCGATGCGATTGGGCTAGGCTCGTCAACAGATTCAGGCGTTTTTTCTTCAGTTTGGGCTGGCTCTACAGGTTGATTAGTTGCATCTTTGTCATCATCAAACTTTCGCCGAAACCAGTTAAACACCATACTAATAACCTCGCGCAATGCCTCAATCTACAACAAACTCAATGGTAGTTTTAGAAATCATTAAGCTCTTTTATAAGCTCTCTTAAAAACTAATATTGAGTCTATTATCAGCTTACTAGGATAGTTTACGGTGTATGGGTTATTAGCACTGAATCGGATCTAGACGGTTTTCCGAAGTCCATAAAAAAAGAAGCGACGCAAAGCGTCGCTTCTTTTTTTATAGGTTTACTTCTTTTTGATATCTTTTGCCATGTTTAAGAAGATATCCATGCTCGAATCTACACGATTATTCAGTTTCTTGGGCTCAAATGTAGATTGAGGAATTGGTTCAGAAGGCTGATTATTCATGGGCTCTATTTTAGCATCTTCTATTTTTTCAGTTGCCGTAAAAGCGCTGGTAATGTCAGCACCCTTGACCCCATTAATGGTAGGAAATGTTCTTCTGACAGCTTTGGGTGTCCGCATGTAGTCAATGTCGCCAAGAGTTTTTGCCGAATCTTGATCTAGGAAGAAAGAAGATTCCGTATTTTCAGATTTGTCTTTTTTATCCTTTTTGCCAAATAAGCCGAAGAGCGCCATGTATTTATACCTAAATCTATTAAAATTTGGTCGAATTTGTTTTTATATTGCGTTATGTAACATTTTAGCAATATTCTGGGCATTAGCGATCGCAATGATTTTTAGCAATAAAAAAGCAGCACTAAGTGCTGCTTTTTTATTAACGGCGCAAAAGCGACTGTTTACTTACAACCTGTAGTTAGCATTGTTAATGCGCTCACGTCCCATGGACTCATCAGGCTTCTTGAGGGTGAACTTGTCAGCATTTGCTTTGATCAGATCTTTTTGCGATTCATTTAATCCAGCAATTTTTAAGACATCATCTAGTGAGTTGTAAGGCGAATTTTCGATGATGATCCGCCCCAATGTGGGATACATTCCACGTACTTGACGAAAAGTGTTGATATTAGCGTTGTTTAGGTCGATTTTGCTAAGATCCTGTGTGTAAAAATTAGTAGCAGGTAATTCTTCGGCAAATGCAGCGTTACTGCCAAAAGAACCTAAAAAGCCAGTTGTCAAAATTGACGCGATCGCCACTAATAAAACAGAAAAGCGTATAAGTGCTTTCATGCCTAAAATCTCTCTATTAAAAAAATAATTTATTCACTTTCGAGATTAGCAGAAAATTGGAAACCCAAAGCTTTAGGGCTTGCAAATAGAGAATATGTAAACAATTGTCTCTATTTGTTAACATTTCTTCATGAAGTTAGAAATATCTCGAAATTTATTAAACAAGCTTAATACTCC
This sequence comes from Pseudanabaena sp., assembly GCA_044354985.1. Classification (GTDB taxonomy): domain Bacteria; phylum Cyanobacteriota; class Cyanobacteriia; order Pseudanabaenales; family Pseudanabaenaceae; genus Pseudanabaena. Next base: position 13,988 of record JBIKYZ010000130.1, read on the forward strand.
TCACTGTAATGATCCCAGTCGTAATTTTAAAGTTTGTAGCGATCTCCTAGGTTTAAGTAACTATAAACAACTACAGAGTCGGTAAGTGACCATAGGTAAAATGACTGTCTAGAAAATGGGTGGGTAATTACAACGGTTACTTTTGAATATGTTAAGTCTCGAAAACTTCCCTTGGCTCACGTTTATCATTGCCTTTCCCATAGTTATGTCCCTC
>JBIKYZ010000131.1:0-14191 GCA_044354985.1 Pseudanabaena sp.
GTGACAATTATTGGCATAATGGGTTTAGGGATAATGATTTGTTTTCGGTTGAAAGTTGAAACTCTCATTATCCCTTTTCGCTTAATCCCGCTCTTTCTTTGCTTCAATCTTGTCCAAAGTCCAATAACTATAAATCAAACCCAAAATGCTGTGCCGCAAGCTTAGCTTGCGGCACAGCATTTTGGGTTTTCAGTTTACTTATGCCAAACTACTCAGATTTGATTAAAAAATCAAGGCTCTATCAGAGAATTTTGAGGATTTTACAGAAATCGCGATATTTGAATTTGCGCCCAAAAATTTTGGCAGTGATCGCCTAAACTCGCGATCGGAAATCTTGTTTGCGATCGCCATTTATCCAATAATAAATGCCCCATGGGTGTCAGCCGAAAACTATCAGTAATGCCTTGCCCATCCACTTCACGGCGTAATACTCCAACTTGGATTAACCACAACAAATCATTTTCCGTGCTGATTAAATTTGTAGGATTAGTTGAATACTGATTTTTGATCCCCTCATTACCTGCGATTGCCCTCAGATTTACGCCATGTGTTGCCATATCTGCAAACAACTTCACCGTAAATGGAGCGCATCGTAAAGCCACTTCAGCTCTTCGTAATATTTGCGGGGGATATTCAGCAAATTTTTTGCTGTTTTGTTTACTTAAAGTATCCGTTGACATAGCAATTTGTAATTACTGATATAAATAGGGAGACATAATTAAATATAAAAACCTAAAAGCCTTATTCTGACCGCTAAGCTGGAAGAATAAGGCTTTTATTCTATTTTTTGGGATTGAAATAACTAGTTTAATATTTAATAACTAATGTTAGCAGCACTATCAGTCACTAGCATTAACCTTTCGATATAAGAGAACTTAGTTTTTTTTACCTACCAAATTCAAACTAGTTGTATCTATTAGGATCTTTTTTCTCTTTCTTTTCAGAAGGATCTTTCTTAGGTTTTTTGGTCTCTTTATTGCCCTTTTGTTCTTTAGACATTATTTTCTCCACTGTCGATAAAAAACGAGAATAAGCATTATTTAATAACGCCTACTACTATTATTCTACCTTAATCCTAAATAATCTGTGAGCTTTATCCCGAAAGCAATGCAATCCAATAGGGTGAAGTGTAATCAATGAAGATCGCCTTATATTTGAATCAATAGTTACAAACAGCTAAATGTGTCAGCTAGAGAGCGATCGTCATGATGTCCACTCAAGATTCTAAAACTCATCACTCTCCGACAACTAATGCCCTCGCTATGGGGATGGCTATCAAAAAATTGTATGAGATGGGGCGTAAAGATTTTGATTCAGAAAACTTTTCAGGGCTGAAATTATCCTGCTGCAAGCTGTCATCAATTAGCTTTACTAGCTCAGATTTGCGAAATGCTGATCTTGACCTAACTGATTTGAGTGAGTCTGACCTGCGAGGAGCTAATTTAGAGAGATCTACTCTTAATTTTACTAATTTGACTAACGCTGATTTGAGTAACGCAAACTTAAAAGAAGCAAATCTGGGGGGAGCAGATTTGAGTGGAGCAATTTTGAGAGGGGCAAATCTGAGTAATGCAAATTTACGAGGGGCAAATCTGAGCAATGCTCGTATTGAGTTTGCAAATTTACAAGGGGCTGACTTAACGGGGGCTAACTGTTTTGGTTGCGATCTAAGCTATGCAAATCTAAAACATGCGAACTTGACTGAAGCATGTCTGGATAGTGCAAATTTATTAAAAAGTAATTTTGAATATGCTCTGCTAGATGGCACAACGCTAAGCAACGCCAGCTACTAAAAAAGTGTGGAGCGGTGCTTCGCACCCTCCACACTTTTAGTAGCTGGCGTTATTTTATTCGATACCGATCGCAAGTCTTGTATATACAGTAGCCAATGCATTTGCATCACCTACATTCCCAGGGAATAAGACAACTGGTAAATCGGGGAAACGAGGATGATCTTCGGGAGTGCGCACGACGGAACAACCAGCAAGAATTTGTCCTAGTAGTCTTGCGGTTGGTAAATTCAAACCCGTACTCAAAACATCATTGGATGTAATGCCACCTTTACTAATTAGGAATCCAATATCTGCGGGTAATTCCTGCACGATCGCCATCAAAAGAGCCGATACTGCCTGACCAAAAGCAAGACGGGTAGAGGTATCGGCAAATTCCAATTCTTTTCGACTGGTAAACACCACAGCGGTTTTGCCTGATGCGTGGGCTTGCTGAACTTGGGCTAGCGCTTCTTGTTTAAGCATTGCTGATTGAGCATCGGCATCATTTAATAGACGCGAGACATCAATCTCCACAGGAACTGTATTGGGTGCTTTGAGCAAATGTTCTAACTGCTCAGTAGTTTTTTTGACATGGGAGCCAACGATCGCTACACCCGCCTTGTGCGATCGCATATATTTCGACATGTCCTCGGCAGCGATCGGCTGGGGCGGTAGCTTCGCAAGGGCAGTCAATAAACTGGCAGCGCTGCGGAATAAAAACCTTTTACCAGTCGTTGCCACTGCCAAAATATCCGAGGCAAATTGATTAAGATCGGCTTGGTTTTCTGCATCTACCACACCGCACTGGTTGTCATGTAAGCGTGTTAAGCGCTGACGTACACCTGCACGAATTTCTCCTAATAAAAATCGCTGGACATCTGCGGCAAGAATTTTGCCCTTGGTTTTTTCTTCGACATAATCAGGCAAATAGCTGTGCGTATAGCCAAATACAGAGTCCTTGGCAAATTCAGTCTCATGGACTGGTGTTGGTACACCATTGACGACTAAATAATGCACATTCGATTTGGTAAAGCGCCCACCTTCAAAAAATGCTGGCACAAGAAAATGCGCATCAAAATCACCCAGCTCTTCAGCGATCGCATCCGTCTCGATGGGATAATGCCCCCTCAATGTCGAGTCAGAACGACTAACGATCATAAACTCTTGGATGCCCTCAGCTTCGAGCGCAGGCTTAAGGTTGCGACAAACTTCGCGAGTCACACTGGTAGCATCTTCGGGCGTAAGCGATCGCGTATTTGTCAGCACAAACATAATCGGCGAGGCATCAGCTAGTCCAATCCGCAAAGTTTCCACATCCCATTTAGTTAGCAGTAGGCAGCTATGCACAGTTTGCGAACCCGTCGGATCGTCATCAAGAACAATAATCTTAGGCTGTTGGGAAGAAGTAGCTGCCATTGCTTGTCTATATGAAAACTAATGTTTGTAGAAGCTTATCTTGATTTACGTGAAAATAGCCAATCTTTACAATAGTGAAGCGTAAAGCCTTTATCTGAAATTTCTATGATTTTTTATGCCGCACTATTATTGACTAGATTTAAATTGAGCGCTTCTACCCAAAGCTACACATACCAATACCGCCGACGCAAAACCCAATGTGATGAAAGTCATTGGCTCTCCTAGCAAAATCGCTGAGGCAAGAATGGTCAGAAATGGTTGAAAAAGTTGTAGCTGACCAATTCGAGCAATCCCTCCTAAAAATAAGCCGCGATACCAAGCAAAAAAGCCCAAAAACATACTGAAACAACTGATATACAAGAAACCAAGCCAAGCATTGCTAGATATATTTGTAAAAGAAGATGGCAAATGTTGTAATACGATTGGAAGCACGAGCGGAAACGAAAGTACCAACGCCCAACACACAACCTGCCACGACCCAAAAGTACGCGCTAATACCGTTCCTTCTGCATAGCTTAAACTTGCGGCAAAAACTGCTCCGAGTAAAGCCAAATCCGCAAAACTAATATTTCCTGTCCCCGATATCAGCGCAAAAGTAATCACCAATCCACTACCCGCGATCGCAAAAATCCAAAATTTTACTGATGGTCGCTCTCCTGCTCGTAAAACTCCAAACAAAGCCGTAGCAAGCGGCAATAGACCAATAATTACAGCTCCATGGGATGCAGAAGCGTCGCGCATTGCTAATGTTGAGAGTAATGGAAATCCCACAACAGCACCAACTACGACAACAGCAAAGTTGGGTAGAAATCGCCAAGAGGGGATTGGTTGCCTTGTAGAAATCAATAAAATTAATGACAACCCTGTAGCAATTACTGCTCGCCCTAGCCCTACAAATACTGGATCGAATTCGGTTAGAGCAATACGGGTTGCTGGCAAAGTGATGCTAAAAATTATGACACCGAGAAGCCCATAAACAAGTCCCATAGTCGCGTCTTTAGTCTGCGGACTAGTCATTTTGCCTCGACTTTTAAATTGATTTTATCCCAAAACATAAAATGGCACAGCCATTTTATGTTTTGGGATTAATTATGGGACTGATATTGTGTTGCCCTGCCCCACAATATCAGTCATATCTATACCAATTCACAAAAGTGTGGCGACACTTTTGTGAATTGAAAACCAAACCCCATAAGGGTTTTATATAGGAATGAATGTTTTGCTTAGGAAATAAAACCAAAATTGTGTGCGGCGGCGCGAAGCGCCGCCTCACACTATTTTGGTTTTGATTTGCCCTGATACAGGTGACTATAGCTATATATCAGTTCAAACAAACCAAGATGACTTTTGAAAGTGTTGCAAAGCAACACTTTCAAAAGTCATCTTGGTTTAGGTTTGAAAGTGTTGCACTGTAGCTTATTAATAGAAAGGTTTAATGGCTTGTAAAATCACAGCTGCGGCGCGTTTAGCATCTTCGGGCTGATCTAGAGTTTGGCTTACTTCAGCTAGCCTCGTTTCTAGAGCTTCGACTGTTTCATAAGTTTGAAAGATCAGCTGAATTAAATCATCAATATCGTAGGTGTAGAGTACCGACCAGTCCCGTTCTTGTGGGCTAAAACGATAGTTTAGGGCTGAAAATAGCAGAATTTTGGCATGAAGCGGACTGACATTTCTTGAAATGTCGGCTCGCAGATCAAATAGATTTGTTAAATATTTAATATTGTGTTTGTGGGGAATCGTATCACTCTCAGTTTTTTCAGTAGCCTCACTTTTAGTTGAGACAGATCCATTTTGAGAGTCTGATGATACCTCTGGGTTTAAAAAACTATAGGGCAGTTTGCCTTCATCACGCAGAGTATAGAGAAAGCCAAGACTATCGATAATGTTGTCAGCAGCAAGCAGATAGTCTGACTGTTTGCTCAGTTGCTTAACTTGGCTGTTTAGCTTGTGCTTAAGCTTATTGAGATCGGGAAACATGATCATCAATTCTTGGACAAGCTGACGCACATGCAACGCTTTAACTTCGTTGACATCATTTGACCAAGAATCATGACAGGTAAAGAGGATCAGTCGTTTGATGCGAAGAACATTGTTGTCTTGCTCCAAGCTTTCTATAACTTCCTCTAGAAGATTTAAATCTTCCATATTTTTGTTAGGCGCTATTATTCTTAAGTGTGAGATTTGCCATCGGGCATAGTTGCGCCACTAAAAATTGTACCAATAGTGCTGGCTCCACTCATCTCGGCTCTGGTCAAAATAGCCTCGCTAAGATCAGCTCCATCAAGATTAGCTCTGACTAAATAAGCATCAACTAAACTCGCTTGACTAAGATTTGCTTTATCTAGTAGCGATCGCGATAAATCACTACCATTAAGTATTGCCTGAATCAAGCCTGCGTTGCTTAATGTTGTCATGCTCATATTCGCTTTAGTTAGATTAGCCCCAAATAAGTTGGCGAGGCGCAGATTTGCATTTTTGAGATCAGCCTTAGTCAGGTTCGCCCCTTTAAGGTTTACCTCGGTAAGGTTTGCATTACTTAGATTAGCTTCAGTAAAAATTGTACCGCTCGCGATTGCACCACTCAGATTAGCTCCTTGCAAATTCACCCTTGAGAAAGTCGCTTCACTAAGATTCGCACTGGAAAGATCAACTCCTGTAAGATCTGCTCCACTTAGGTTGGCTCCTCGCAAATCGGCTTTACGTAAATTTGCACCACTCATGTTTGTGGGAGGGTAGCCACGCTCTTCACGCATGAGGGTCGCACTCAAGATTGCACCGCGTAAATTTGCGCCACGGAGGTTGACACTGCGTAAATCCGCCTCACTAAGATTGGCATCCATTAAGTTAGCAAGGGAAAGATTTGCTCCAAATAGATTCACCCTTTGCAACATTGCCCCATGCAAATCCGCCTCGGATAGATTGGCACTCATCATGATTGCTTGGTTAAGAGTTGCGCCACCGAGTTTTGCACCCGATAAATTGGCATGATTAAAGGTGACCTTGTTAAGAAATGCAAATACAAGATTTGTCCGCCTCAGGTCAGCTTTGGTCAAGTTAACGCCGATTAAATCACTATTAAACAAATTGGCATTAGCTAGATTTAAGCCAGCAAAGTCTCGCCTACCAGAAGCATATTCTTTCAGGAGTTTTTCTGCGCTCATGATTTAGTTGTGAAATTGCTCATACCGTTACAATTTTTATGTTGGAGGATTTATACCAATTCACAAAAGTATGAAGACCCCTTTATGAATTAAAAACCAAACCCTGTAAGGGTTTTAAAACCACAAAATGGCTACGCCATTTCGTGGTTTTGTATTAGATATGGTAGCTTGATCGTAATCCATACTCCACCAGTATCTGGATGATTTTTGGCAGCGATCGCGCCTTTATGTAATGTGACAATCTGACGAGAGATCGCTAGTCCTAAGCCACTACCCCCACGATCCATCCCAGATCTAGTCCGTGATGGATCGACTTTATAAAAGCGATCAAAAATATGGGGTAAGGATTCTTCAGGAAAGCCTTCGCCTGCGTCAATTATCTCTATTAGTAGGTTAGAGTCTATCACGCTGGTTTTGATTGTAATCGACTGAAGAGCTGGACTATGCTTAATACTGTTATCTAATAAGTTCAGCAAAAGTCGATAAATACGTGATTCGTCAAGTAGCCATAGTAATTTTTCGTTGCCAATATATTTGAGTTTGACTTGTTTACGATTTGCTAATGGCTCTAGGGTTGCCCAGACCGATTTCACTATTGACGATAAATTGACTTCACTTAGATGCAGTACAGACTCAATTCCCACATCCATCTGCCCTAATTCGAGCAAGTCTTGGACAAGTTTGGTAATCCTCTCTATTTCGCTGAGCAGACGTTCTACCCAAATTCTTGCCGCAGGATCAACACGGGGTTCGAGCGTCTCCGCAACTAGACGTATCGAAGTCAGGGGGGTTTTTAGTTCATGGGCGATATCCGATGTCCAGCGATCGCGTTGCTGAGTAATTGCTACCGCTTCTTGACGATCTATCAAAAAAATGCCAACTTGCCCATACCCCAAATAAATACTAAAAGCTCGAATCGGTCTACCTATCTGTGGTACTGGATCGACAGGATCGGGTATTGCAGGATGAAATACCCAATCAACTTGGGAGCCTAGACTAAGCGATCGCGTTTGTTCAACAAGATGATCAAGTTCATAGGAACGAATTATTTGCAGCAAAAATGGCTTACGAATTAATCCTTGGCGATGGTTAACGATCCCCATCATGTTTGCGGCTTGTTGATTACAGATTACTAAGCGGTTATCTTGATTGACTTGGATATAGCCGATGGGAGACAGTTCAACAATTTTCGCCCACAGTAAGCGCTCGTCTCTATCCTCTGTAGTTTCAATTTCCAGTAATTGAGCATTAAATTGCCCACTATAGTTTTGCTGAATATTTTTTTGGATGTTCTGCGCCCAAGACTTAAAACTACGGATCGATTTTGCTTTAAATACATGACGCGATCGCTGACGTAATTTACGATTACGTTTCTGCTTAGCATAATTCCAGCTAAACCAGCAAGCGCTAGTAGCGATCGCACCGATGCCAATTCCAACAAGCAACCAGAAAAATTCCATTTTTACGCGTAAGCAATAGCAGCTCTAATTATGAAACCAAGTGTGGGTTAAAACCTAATTAAAAAGAAGAGGCTCGCTATGCGAGCCTCTTCTTTTTAATTAGGTTTTAACCCAAGTTGCTACCTATTCATCCAAAACTAAAGTTAAAACAAAAAATGCTAGGTTTTTATATAAAAATAGGGTTATTTAGCACTTAGCGAGGCTGTTTTCAACTTGTTTTGAGACGGTTTTTGATAGGTAGCAACTTGGGTTAGGTTTTAGTAAGTTTCAACGTGCCAACGACCGTCACGCTTCATTTGCTTCTCAAAATCCTTCCAAACAGCACCATTCTTTTCAGCAGTCTTAGTCATGAATTCCGAAATGCCGTCTTCCATGCCACGCAAACCACACATATATGTATGGGTAGTTGGCTTTTGCAGCACTTCCCACAACTCGTCAGCATATTCAGCCATGCGATTTTGGATGTACATCTTTTCGCCCTTGGCGTTCTTTTGCTCACGGCTAATCGCCACATCGTAACGGAAATTACGCTTGTGTTTGTAGGCTAGCCATTCAAGGTCAGGCTTGTACAAAACTGTTGTGTCAGTTGGCACACCAAAGAATAGCCAAGCTAAGCCATTAAATTTATAATCTTCATGCTTTTCTTTGAACATCCGCCATAGGAAAGCACGGAAAGGCGCAATACCAGTTCCTGTAGCAATCATGATGATTGTGGCATTGGGATCGTCTGGCAACAGCATTTCTTTGCCAACTGGGCCAGTTAATTTGACATCATCACCAGGTTTGAGATCGGTCAAGAAGTTAGAGCATACTCCTTTGATGGTTTCACCTGCTTCGTTTTGATATTCTAGACGCTTGACGCTTAAAGATAGGGTCTTACCATCAAGATCATCTCCGAGGCGAGTTGAAGCGATCGAGTAGAGACGAAGCTTATTCGGCTTACCATTTTTATCTTCGCCAGGAGGAACAACACCAATACTTTGACCTTCTAAGTAACGAAGGTCGCCTCCAGAAATATCGAACTTGACGTGACGGGTATCGCCAGCAGCACCTGGTCTGACCAGTACCTCATTAGCAATACATTTTGCTGTAAATGGACTAGCAGGGCGGTAGATATTGACGGGAATATCTTTATCTGAATTTGCACTCATGAGAAGTTATATGGACGGTATATGACAGAAGAACACGAAGCCATTATATTTTCAAATGTGACTTGTCTGTATTTTGTAGCTTAAAGATCTCTTTAGTGGGGCAAACATTACATGTTTGTTAATATTTCGCACATTTCTGACCCAAACCCAAAAAATGAGTTGCGGCGCGAAGCGCCGCAACTCATTTTTTGGGTTTGGGTTTGTTTCTGGCTAAGTAATATAGTCAAAATTTGGGGTAGTCTAGGCTTTTTCTCCCAAATTTTGGATAATCAAGACATTGTTCTTAGCAGCTTTGGGTCAGCTTGTCTATGTTATTATCGATACAATTGCTACAAATTATCAACTTAAGGTACTTGCTACAAACTACTTGTTCGTAGTAGTAAGCGAAAAGTATCTGGAAATGCTTCAAAAACAAGTTTTGCTTAGATCGCGAACAAGATCAGTATGAGTCTAGAGGAGGCTACTTTGCGAACAACGGGTGCATTTGCTCTCATCGATAGTGTGAGACGACAGGGTGTTAAGCATATTTTTGGCTACCCTGGTGGAGCAATCCTGCCAGTGTACGATGAAATTTATAAGTCGGAGGCAAGAGGGGAAATCAAGCATTACCTCGTACGTCATGAGCAGGGAGCCGTCCATGCTGCTGATGGATATGCCCGAGCCACTGGAAATGTGGGTGTATGCGTTGCGACTTCAGGTCCTGGAGCAACCAATCTGGTTACTGGTATTGCTACAGCGCAAATGGACTCGATTCCAATGGTGGTGATCACAGGGCAAGTTCCTTCCTATGCGATCGGTACTGATGCATTTCAAGAAACTGATATTTGGGGCATTACCCTGCCAATTGTTAAGCATTCCTATGTGATTCGTAGAGCTGAAGATATTGCACGGATCGTTGCTGAGGCTTTTCACATTGCAGGCACTGGTCGCCCTGGACCTGTATTAATCGATATTCCTAAGGACATTGCTCAGAAGTCGTTTGAATATAACCCTGATGTGCAAATTAACTTGCCTGGTTACAAAACCAAAGTCAAAGGGTATTTGCATCAAATTGCCGCCGCGATCGCATTAATTCGTGAAGCCAAAAGACCATTACTTTATGCAGGTGGCGGTACTGTACTTGCCGATGCCCATGTTGAGCTAGCTGAATTAGCCAAACGCTTTCAGTTGCCCGTGACCACAACCCTAATGGGTAAAGGTGCTTATGACGAAAATAATTACCTTTCTGTTGGCATGTTGGGGATGCATGGTACTGCCTACGCTAACTTTGCTGTACAGGGTTGCGATCTATTAATTGCTGTCGGGGCAAGATTTGACGATCGCGTTACAGGTCGTCTAGATACATTTGCGCCTGAAGCTAAAGTTATTCATATAGACATCGATCCAGCTGAAGTTGGTAAAAACCGCAAACCTGACGTGCCAATCGTTGGCGATGTGAAGGAAGTATTACAAGCGATTCTTGAAGCCACAAGTTACGAAGAAAATATTCAAACCAAAGATTGGTTTGTGCAGCTTGACGAGTGGAAAGAAGACTATCCTCTCGAAGTTCCTACCTATGACAATGTGCTATCTCCGCAGCAAGTCATCTATGAATTTGGTAAGCAAGCGCCCAATGCTTATTTCACTACTGATGTAGGTCAGCACCAAATGTGGGCAGCCCAGTTAATTAAAACTGGTCCTCGCAAGTGGATTTCAAGTGCTGGACTTGGCACGATGGGCTATGGAATGCCTGCGGCGATGGGAGCAAAAGTTGCTCTCCCAGATGATCAAGTAATCTGTATTAGCGGCGATGCTAGTATTCAGATGAATATTCAGGAGCTTGGCACATTGGCGCAGTATGGCATCAAGGTCAAAGTGATCATTATTAATAATGGTTGGCAAGGCATGGTGCGTCAGTGGCAAGAAAGTTTCTATGATGAGCGATACTCCTCTTCTAATATGGAAGTGGGTATGCCTGATTTTGTGAAACTTGCTGAAGCCTTTGGCATCAAGGGCATAAAGGTAATTGAGCCAAGCAATTTGCAATCTGCGGTTGCAGAAATTCTTGCTTATGATGGGCCAGTGTTTGCTGATTTCTGTGTTAAGCGCAATGAGAACTGTTATCCGATGGTTCCCCCAGGAGCAAGCAATGCAGAAATGGTTGGCTTGCAAACTCCTAAGCGGAGGCTAAGCCAAGAAATGTCAGAGCCTGTACCTCAGTTGGAACGAGTCTTAGTCTAGGACTACGCCTCGCAGATAATTCGGCAAGTGATGCTTTGCATCACTTGCCGAATTATCTAAGGGTTTGAGCACAAAGTGATGTAATACCAATTCACAGAAGTGTTGCCACACTTTTGTGAATTCAACAACAAGCCCAGTAAGGGTTTTAAAAACACAAAATGGCTAAGCCATTTTGTGTTTTGGTATAAGAGAAAATCCTCGCTCTCAGTGCGAGGATTTTCTCTTTTTGATGAAAATTAGTGACGGTGCTATGCTTTTGCTTTGTTTATGTGAAAATCTATGACACCAGAAAAATCTTATCGCCCAAATGTAGGGATTATTGTTTTTAACCGCAAAGGTGAAGTGCTAGTCGGTGAACGTGTTGGTGTGCCTGATTCATGGCAATTTCCGCAGGGTGGAATCGATGAGGGTGAAGATCCTCAAGCAGCAGCTTTGCGTGAACTATATGAAGAAGTAGGCATAAATAATGCTGTCTTGGCTTATGTACATCCTGAATGGTTGTATTACGATTTCCCGTCAACCTTAAAACTGTCGGGAAAATGGGCAAACTATTGTGGACAAAGACAGAGATGGTTTGCTTTTTATTGGGATCATCCTGCGTCTGACTGTAAGTTAGATATCCACGATCGCGAGTTTCGGGTGGTGCAATTTATGGCGATCGATAAGACTCTCGATTCAATTGTTAGATTTAAAAGAGAAGTTTATCAACAGGTAGTTAAAATCTTTACGCCCGTAATTCGCGATTACATTGGGAAACTACCGTAATGATAATTAAGCTCAAGAATTAAGAAATCTGAAGGCATTGAATTAACAAGTTAGGTATTCCTATAGGCTTACATTATTGCCAGAAAGTAATACTGATCTTGCTCTGGTTTTAGGAGTATAAAAAGTGAATTTTTCTAAATATATACGCTTTATTCATCTAGGGGTAATTTGGCGTAGATTTGCTCTGTTTTTGATTACTATTTTTGCTGTGATTGGCTTACAGCATTTTATTGTTGAGCCTAGTTTCTCTGCTTCTAGTTCATTGTCTAATGCGATCGCTTCGTCTTCTCTAGTTACCAAAAACAATAGCGATCGGCTCATTGCTCAAGATAGCAATGTGGATTCACCCAATCTTAGAACTTACGACTCTCTGAGTGAAGAAGAGAAAGCACTCTTTAACAAAATCATACTTTTTGCCAGCATCTTTGGCTTAGTGGTTTATGTTTTCACCAGTTTCTGTTTGATGAAAATTGCAGATAAGCTGGAAATCCCTAATAGTTGGCTGGCATGGATTCCGATCGCCCAAATCTGGGTGATGGTTCGTGCCGCAGGTAAACCTGGATGGTGGCTGATTTTATTTTTCGTTCCCCTTGTTAATTTTGTGATTGGTTTGATTGTACTGTTTACTATACCAACCAGTCTTGGAAAATCATCGCTCTATGGCTTGTTACCGTTTATTCCAGTATTAGGGGTCTTTCTATACTTTGGACTACTTGCCTTTACGTAATAAAAAGGGACGCTTCGCGTCCCTTTTTATTACGTGAAGACAAGATTATGGATTAAATACTTCAGGCATTGCTGACCAATTGCCAGAAGGTATAAAGGCTGCCCAATAGTAGGGATATTGATATTTTTTGAGTAAATCTAACTGAATTGTCTTCAGCGACTGGCTGCGCCCTTGATTTGCCTTGAGATTTTGGTAATAGCCCTCGACTAACTCCTTTGTTTTTTCGTCGTTGACTCTCCAGAGGGTCATCACTTGGCTCTCGGCTCCTGCGAGGGTAAAGGCGCGGCGCAAGCCATATACGCCTTCGCCATTGCTGACTTTGCCTAGCCCTGTCTCACAAGCGGAAAGAAATACGAGTTTAGTTCCTCTGAGGTCAATAGTAGTGACATCTTGGGCGGTGAGTACGCCATTACAGTTAGGATCATCGCCGCAGGATTAGCGCTGATTGAAGTTGGCAAGAACTAGGGTGGATCGCGAGAGGGGATTTTGGCGGATTGGGGTGTCGGGGTTGGTGTTGGGTGGATCGGGTAGGAAGAATCCGTGGGTGGCAAAGTGGAGAATGCTAGGGTTGCGAAGTTGTTTGGCGGTTGCTTTAGTGGCTTGGGACTGGCTGAGTAATTGCGCCTGTGGCAAGAGATTCTGAATGGCGTTGGTTTCGGCGGCGACGTTGGGGAGAGGACAAAATATTTTGCTAGCTAGGTCAGTTATGTCTTCACCTCTAGTAGCAATCTTGGATTCGCAAGGGTTGCGACCAATGCTCGCAATTAATTTATCTGAGGGTTTGCCATAGTTGGGGTCGGAGAAAAGAACAGGATTTTGGAGATTGATACCTGTGCGTTTCTCGACCTGATGATAGATAGGTGATGTCGTAGGTTTCGAGGAGGAAGCGGTTCTGCTCGTCAACTAGGGCGGCGAAGGGGATGAGGTTGAGTTGGCTATCGGGTGAAATCAGCAGATGACGGGCGTTGCCAAGCAGGGGGCGGATCGGTTGCATTAATTTTTGGTCGAGGTTACGAGCGGCTTGTTTGACTTCGGCAATGGTTAATTGTGGATCGGAGTCGCGATCGGGGTTTGTGGGTGGGCGGCTGATGGCTTGGCGAAATGTTTGAATTGATGGCTCTAGGGTTGCCGCTTCGCCGAGGTCTACCCATTTGGGTTCACCTTGGCTCTGGAGGATATAGGCAACGTAGCGAGGCTTGCCCCATTTGTCTTTATTCAGCGCAGCTTTAGGATTGAATGGGCTATAGCGAAAGAATTCAATTAGGACTGCATCGGGGGGGATTTGTTTTTGGACGGCTGCGATGGTGACGGTTTCGTTGATTGCTTGCAGTTCAGAACTGCGACGGTTGAGGTTGGATTCTAGTTCTTCGGCTTGTTGTTGGAGGGTGCGATATTGATTGGAGTTTGGAAAAAATTGAAGCAAAAAATGGATGAACGGCACATTAAGAGATGCCCAAATATTGGGCATGAGAAATCGAAGCACTAATGATTTAGGAGTACTAAGATAGTAGTATTTGCC
>JBIKYZ010000370.1:0-4262 GCA_044354985.1 Pseudanabaena sp.
TGGCAAATACTACTATCTTAGTACTCCTAAATCATTAGTGCTTCGATTTCTCATGCCCAATATTTGGGCATCTCTTAATGTGCCGTTCATCCATTTTTTGCTTCAATTTTTTCCAAACTCCAATCATTAATCAATGACATTTTGGATGTTGCCAAAATTGAATCAGGAAAAATCACTCTCGATTTGACAGCAACATCCATTCAAATGTTATGCCAATCGAGCTTAGTATTTATCAGACAGCAGGCTCACCAAAAATCTATTCAATTAGTAGAGAAAATCTCTAAGGATTTGCCAGATCTCATGGTTGATGAAAGGCGTATCCGTCAGGTACTCATCAACCTACTTAATAATGCTGTTAAATTTACGCCTGAAGGTGGAAGCATTACTCTAGAAATATCACGACTCACCTCCGAACAAATGCCCACATCCTTCACTCCAGATACTATGGCTTATTTGCAAGTTGCTGTAATTGATACTGGCATCGGTATTCCTGCTGAGCATATCTCAAAGCTATTTCAACCCTTTATGCAAATTGATAGCGCCCTAAATCGCAAATATGAAGGAACGGGATTGGGATTAACGCTGGTGAAAAGAATTGTGGAACTACATGGGGGGCGCGTGTGGCTGACTAGTGAAAGTGGTGTAGGTAGTAGCTTTATGTTTGCTCTTCCCTACAATGAAGTCACCTCATCTTCTCAAAATCTTTGTCTTGCAGCGCTAGATTTAGAAAATACTCCTGAGAAGAGTCAACGAGATCCATCGTGGTCACCATTGATTTTGATCACAGAAGATAATGAGGCTAGCATTGTTACATTTGCTAGCTACCTAGAAGCTAAGGGTTATCGAATGCTCTTAGCAAGGAATGGACAGGAAGCGATCGCGATCGCCAAAGCCCATCAACCTGACTTGATTTTAATGGATATTCAGATGCCAGGTATAGATGGAATAGAGGCAATTCAGCAAATTCGTTGCGATCCTAATTTGATTAATGTACCGATTATTGCTCTGACTGCACTAGCGATGGCAGGCGATCGCGAAAGGTGCTTAGAAGCTGGCGCTAATGATTATCTATCTAAGCCTGTAAAACTTAAAGCTTTAGACCAAAATCCATACCCACTTAAAAATATGCAACGACGAATAATACCAAAACACAAAATGGCTACGCAATTTTGTGTTTTGGTACTATATAGCTATCGTCTCGTGAAAATAAGTGTAATCTAGATAGCGATGTCCATCATTTCCCATATGAATCACATCGACAAAACGGCGATCGAACATGATGTTGCGTGCTGCATAAAGGTGTCGAGCATGAAGCGTACCCTCAACTGTTTCATCCACACCAGTCAGCGACACGAGAATTTGGGCATGTAATCGTTCCATTGATTCTACAGTCAAACCATACAAAGGACTACTCTGATCGATCGTATGCATCACTGTCCATGACAGTAAAAAGACAGGAGAATGATCGCGCACTAGTTTTAGTTCATGCAAACGCCGCATCATCTGCCCTTCTTCTGTTACTTCATCGATCATTAGATAAACACTCAGTTTCGCTTCGAGAATATTATTGCGTCGCTCGTTAGCAGTACGAAATATGAGAGTGGGAATGCCGTTGTAGTCATGAATTGTCGCGACACGGCTAAACATCACACGGGAAGAAGATTTGGCAAATCTGGTAAAAGCTATTCCCGTGATCACCGCAAATAACATCAAACTTGCGATCGATTCTAGAGTAACCAACAGATTAGCATAAAGTGTTTGGGGATTCATTACTCCATAGCCAATGGAAGCAAGGGTCTGAACGCTAAAGAAGAAAGCTTCCATAAAGCCTACTTTTGGGATGCCTGCGATCGCATTGGCATCGAGTAAATAGAGAACAGCAAAAACCGCATTGAGAAAGATATCAAATCCCATCACAATCCCCAAAAATCCAACCCAAGGAATTGTTAACAAGAGATGATAAGGATCGCGAAAATAAGAATGCCAAGAGTTTCCGCCGACAACTTGCAGAACACCATCACGCTGTTCTAATTTGATTACAGGACGATGGAGATTACGTTTGATTCTCATATTAACTTACTGTCAAAGTGACGTTCTCTTAATGTTACAGCGATCGCCGATCAAGCGAGCCACAAGAGAAATTTTGAAAGCGCTACAAAGCAACGCTTTCAAAATTTCTCTTGGTTTGGGTTTGAGCGCGAAGCGCTGTAATATGATGATCAGTTATTTGCCCAGTTTATATCAAACAAATTAAACCAAAGATGTCACAAGTCCATACTTACGCTGATCTTATCTCAGGTCGTCTGGTCAGCCGCTATAAAAGGTTCTTTGCAGATATAGAACTAGATAATGGTGAACTAATTACTGCGCATTGTGCTAATACTGGTCCGATGACGGGTGTATGCAAAGTTGGCAGTCCTGTTTTGATTTCTCATCATTCCAATCCTAAGCGTAAACTTGCGTATAGTTGGGAAGCAATTTATTTAGATGAACAATGGATTGGGATTAATACGAGTCTTCCCAATCGTGTGATCGGAAATATGCTCGATCGCCATTTACTTCCAGAGCTAGAAACCTATACCGATGTAAAGGGTGAAGTTAGCTATGGTAACGAAAAGAGTCGGATTGATTTCCTCT
This sequence comes from Pseudanabaena sp., assembly GCA_044354985.1. Classification (GTDB taxonomy): domain Bacteria; phylum Cyanobacteriota; class Cyanobacteriia; order Pseudanabaenales; family Pseudanabaenaceae; genus Pseudanabaena. Next base: position 2,638 of record JBIKYZ010000370.1, read on the forward strand.
TGACTGAAAGTGCTACTGCTAAAAGAACCTATGTAGAAGTTAAAAATACAACTTGGTGTAAGGGAAACTTAGCTTTATTTCCTGATACGGTGACAACAAGAGGACAAAAACATTTACGTGAATTGATGTCAGTGATTACAGAAGATACATCTGCTGCTTTAATTTTCTTTATCAATCGAGGGGATTGCGATCGCTTTGCCGCAGGAGCAGAAGCCGATCCCGAATATGCAAGGCTTTTAAAAGAAGCGATCGCTAAAGGTGTGAATGTATTACCCTGTCGATTTGCGATCGAGCCGACGAAAATTACATACTTAGGCTTAGCAAATTTAGAAATTTAGCCCAAAAACAATAGTCATAGGCGGCGCTTCACGTCACCTATGACTACTCAAAAAAATAGAGGAGGCGCAAAGCGTCTCCTCTATTTTTTTGAGTTAAGCAGTTACGCATCTGTAAAAGGTTTAACGATTTTCCAGAATGTGTAAGGAACACCAAGACTCAAAACAAAACAAACTGCTAGTTCTGCCATATGTCAAGAGACAAGTTTTATATAGGTAAGTTTTTGATCAATAGCAGAGGCTGCTAGATAGATCCTTGATAATACAGCCTTTTCTCTATTTTTGCTATATCCAGTTGGGGGATACAAAGTGGGGCGCTTTGCGCTCTACTATCTCTACTATATTTTTTGCTAAATTTTTTCGCCAAACTGTCCAACTTATGATAGTCTGTCTCCCTGACGGGGTTACTCAGAAAACCAAGTAAAAAACTAAGTAAATAAATCGTTTCTCACACAAGGAAGTGATATCAATGAAAAATATAACTAACTTAAATAAAATTTTGATCGGCTTGACTGCATTGGGATGCATGTCAGCGATCGCAGCAGTTCCCTCAGCTCAAGCTCAGCCTGCTTATGGTAGCTACGTAGGCGCAGGTGCTAGTTTTGGCTTTACAAGCGGCAATTCTGCCGCAGGTGAAAGCTCTCGCACATCTGGTCTAATTGCAGCCCGCTATAAGTTTTTAGAACTCCCTATTTCGATCAGAACCCAGATTTTAGTTGGAAATAGTACCGCAGTTGTCCCAACAGTTTCCTTTGATGTGCCATTAAACTTCGATACCGATGTTTATATTGGTGCAGGTGTAGCGCTTTCTAATACTGTGGATACGACACCTGTTGGCAACAAAAATAGCTTTGTAATTCAACCTGGTATTGACTACACAGTACCTAATAGTAACCTTGTCCTATTTGGCAATGTGCTCTTTGCCTTCGATGCCTATCGCAATTCGCCTGGAACATCGGCAACTTCTTTACAAACTGGTTTGGGTTTACGATTCTAGAAAAGGCTAATTTGATTATGTCGCCAAAAAACAAACTAAAGGCAGCTCTTGGAGCTGCCTTTAGTTTTAGCAATTTTCATTTTTATATCTGTAGTCAATGGTCTTAGGACAAATCAAAACCCAAGAATTGATTGGCGGCGCGAAGCGCCGCCAATCAATTCTTGGGTTTCAGCAATTCCAAATTCAAAATGGTAACAAGCAATACATAATACTAGTGTAAAATTAACACGAATCTGGAAACACAGGAGCATCACCAAGCATAAATTCGATTAGATGTTGCCAACCGTCAAAGA
>JBIKYZ010000371.1:0-4252 GCA_044354985.1 Pseudanabaena sp.
TCGCTTAGCGAAATATAAAACTTCACCATCTCTGATTCAATCTCTTCGCAATAGTACATAATTAAGCCTTCTTTTCTTATTTATTCTATCCTCATTTGCACAAGTTATTTAATTCTCATTCCTAAATGCCACCGAACTTTCCATCTTGCAGCCCTAGGAATGCTTCAATAACTTCTTGGATAATCCGTGCAACTAATTTGCTTGCCATAGGCTTCGGGAGATAGTTTTCATTAACTAGCCACAAAATTGCAAGGTATTCAACACAGAGAATTTCGCTAGTAACTTTGTACTTAGCATTATCTGGAGATGGATCGTCAAACATGAGCCGAAGCTCCGATCGCACTTTGTCATTGAGTGCTGGGACTTCTCGACTTAACATCCGCAGATGTCGTTCTAATCTCTCAAAACTATCTAATGAGTGGGAAGCATAGACCAATTTGCCGCGCTCAATATAAAAAGACCAACGAATGCGATCGCGGATGACATACACACATCCATCTCTACTTAACTCTAAACTCTTTAGGAGTTCTCTAGCTGTCTCTTTTTGCTCTTTACTTACACTTGTACTAATGTCAGCGTACATCTGATTATTCCCAATTGCTAGGTCTGAATTTGATTCTCCCCCTATGTAGAAAGTTCTTCGGTTGTGTTTAGAAATTTTCTATTGCTTAACTAAAGTTCTCCCAATTCCCTTAGAATACTCATTAAACCATAATCTCATCACAAACAAAACAAAATACTTATAGTTTAAAGACATTTTAACGAGTTTGCAAGGTTGTCAATGATTCCCCAATAATGCAAACAAAGTCATTGAGCTGACTCAAAAACAGCTTATGCTGAAGCAATCCTAAATAGTTTATGGAAAAGCGCGTCCAAAGAATGCACTCTTCCATAAACGTAATATACATAGGTAATAATTTAGGATTGCTATGGTATAGAATTACTGAAAATAATCTTAAAGCTGTGTCGCTTTTTTTATCGAAACTTTTGCCGCTGTTCTTTTATCCGCTTGGGTTATCGAGTGTATTAATTACGATCGCCTTAGTGATTTTGTTATGGAGATCTAAGCGATCGCGCAATCCTAGTAACTCTATTAAACTAATTAGCTTATTGAAAAAAAATCGTTTTGCCTCAACCCTAATAGCGATCGCACTAATAACTTTATTGCTAAGCAGCAATGAAATTTTTTCTAAGTGGTTAGTACGATCGCTGGAATGGCAATATTTACCAAACAGCGATATCCCCAAAGCTGAAGCGATCGTAGTCTTGGGTGGTGGGACAAGACCACGCATAGCGCCGCGACCTTGGTATGAGGTCAATGAAGCTGGCGATCGCATTTTGTATAGCTCGTGGCTCTATAAGCAAGGCAAAGCTCCCTTAGTAATAGTCACTGGTGGTCGTGCTGAATGGCTGGGCGAAGGGGGAAATCCTGAGTCTGAAGACATGGCTGCGATCGCCGAATTTATGGGTGTCCCCTCTAGTGCCATTATTCAAGAATCGCAATCTTTTAATACTCGCGATAACGCGATTAATACCAAGGAAATTCTTACTAAAAAGGGGATCAATAAAATATTGCTAGTAACATCGGCTCTGCATATGCCCCGATCAATAGAAATATTTCGGAAGGTCGGTGTTGAGGCTATTGCTGTGCCAACTGACTTTTTGTCGGTACAAAATGAGAATAACAAAGGTTTCGCCTTGATACTGGAGTTTTTGCCTAGTGTGGATGCGCTCAAAAACACCACCAATGCGATCAAAGAGTACATTGGCTTACTTGTTTATCAATTAGCAGGATGGGCTTAACGCCCAAAAGAAAAGGCGGCGCTTAGCGCCGCCTTTTCTTTTGCTATAGAGAACCCAAGTTTTTGTTGAAAGTGCTGCAAAGCAGCACTTTCAACAAAAACTTGGGTTCTGATCTCAACGTAATAAATACCGCCATTTACCGTAGGTACTTGTGCACATGATGGCTCTCTGATTAAATAGGCGCTAGTAATATCACAAAATTTATAAATCTTTATGAGCAGGGGCAACGGCAAAAATAGCAGCAGCATGAACACGATTTGGATCGTGCTGGGATTAGCTGCCCTCGGTACTGGCATGGGTGCAGCGATCGCCACCAGATTGGTTAACCGAACATCCTCTTCAGAGATAGCTACAGCCACCAATGAATCAGCTTTAAACCCTGCTAACCCTGTCGCAAGTAATGATTCACAAGCTTTTTGTCAATACAATGCTTTGGAGTCGGTGACGGCTTCACTCTATCAGGTCAGATCGATCAATGCGATCGCCAATGACCCATTACCTGTTTTATCAAGTCTGAGCAGCAGCATTAATGCTGATCTGATCGCTAGTTTTACCCCTGCTCCATTTCCCACAATCAGCGATCGTGCCCGTGTTGCCAAAATCCCGATCATCATGTATCACGACATCACAGCGGTAAAAGACGTAGATTGGGATGTCACACCTGAAGAACTCGAAAAACATTTTCAAATGCTCCAAGAAGGTGGATATACACCAATTTCAATGGATCGCATGGTTAATCATCTGCGTACAGGTGCTCAATTGCCAGAAAAACCTGTATTGCTAACTTTCGATGACAACTATCTTGGACAATACAAATATGTGTTTCCATTGCTTCAAAAATATAACTATCCTGCGGTATGGTCTGTACATACTCGCTTTGTTGGCACTGGTGGACAGAAGCCCAAAGCAAATTGGGATCAACTGCGGGAGATGCAGAAAAGTGGTCTTGTCACCATTGCTTCCCACACAGTCAATCACCTCAATCTAAAAGATCTTAGCGAGAAAGAAATCGAAAAAGAAGTAACGGAATCGAAAAAAGTCCTTGAAAAGGAATTGGGAGTTCCCATTGATTACTTTACTTATCCAGAAGGAGATTTCACAGATATATCTAGAGATAAACTCAAAAAAGCTGGTTATAAAGCAGCCTTAGCAATGAGTCTCGATCCGCGTCAAGAGCGCTCTGCTAACGAATCAGAAGATTTGATGACAATCATGCGTTTTGGTCAGTCACGCTTTGACGAAGCCATCGAAAAAGCTTCTGCGGGAACTTCTGTAAGTCAATTTTCACTTTTGCCACCAGTCAGTAATGGAGTCATCAATTTTACAACTCCTGTAGAGAAGCGCACAATTACTGTTGATGGATTGCCACTTACCCTAGTACATGGCGGTCGCGTTGTCACAACCCATGCGGATAGTCGCTATCAGGTTGCCGAAATTATGACCAAAACTCCTAATGCGATCGCTGCTGTAGATGGAACTTTTTTCTCCTTAGAACACCTTGACAGCAATAAGATGATTGGTCCCATATTGAGTCAATTTTCTAGTAAAGCTGGAGTTTTTGTAAATGGCAACAAGGGCGAAAATCCACTTCTTAATGGTCGTCCTTTGGTCTTGATCAGTCCCACTGCTGTTAAGTTTATTCCTTACAATGCAGCAAAGCACAATTCGCTGGAAGCTGTAAGAGCTGAGCTCCCAGATGTGACTGACGCTTTTGTGGGTGCAGGTTGGTTAGTTCGTGATGGCAAACCACAATCAGCAGAAACCTTTGGTAAGCTCTATGGATTTGATGCAAGTCGCGATCGCGCTTTTTGGGGAATTGATCGTTCTGGCAGACCAACAATTGGCGTAACAATGGAAATGATCGATTCCGTCGGTTTAGGGAAAATCTTAGCAAAAGCTGGATTAAGAGATGTAGTTATGCTTGACTCTGGCGCAAGTGCAGCCCTTGCCTATCGCGGCAAATCAGTTATGGCTTATGAACCTCGTCCTGTGCCTCATATTGTGGCACTTTTACCGCCCGATCCTGCACCTGTGGAAACTGCCGAGAAGCCAAATTGTCCAGTAAGTTTAAATCGCTTTTGAGATTTCGGACAATTCTCAAGAGAGAGTTGAATAGCAGGCATTTTATCGCAGGTAAAATGCCTGCTATTCAACCTAGATGCAGTTCGCATTCAAGTTATGACAGCCCCATAATACCAATTCACAAAAGTGTGGCAACACTTCTGTGAATTAAAAACCAAACCATGTAAGGGTTTTAAAATCACAAAATGGCATAGCCATTTTGTGATTTGGTATAAAACATAAATCCCATGGGGCTTAATGAACATTGGACTTTGGACAAGATTGAAGCAAAGAAAGAGCGGGATTAAGCGAAAAGGGATAATGAGAGTTTCAACTTTCAACCGAAAACAAATCATTATCCCTAAACCCATTATGCCAATAATTGTCA
>JBIKYZ010000372.1:0-4251 GCA_044354985.1 Pseudanabaena sp.
GTGACAATTATTGGCATAATGGGTTTAGGGATAATGATTTGTTTTCGGTTGAAAGTTGAAACTCTCATTATCCCTTTTCGCTTAATCCCGCTCTTTCTTTGCTTCAATCTTGTCCAAAGTCCAATCACTTTCTGGCTCACAGTTATTTCTTTGAGCAGTTCATCGATCTTACAAAATACCGCAATGATAAAATATTCCATAGAAAACATAATTCTCACCGCTAATCGCGCGCGTTAGTCCTATTTTCTAACACTTTCGGCTGTGAGGTTTTTTTGCGGTTTCTTAGTTGCACATCGCGTTTTGAAGGTAAAATTGCCGTAATTCAGATTCTCGGCATTTTAGAAAAATCGGATTTCAATGGTGTTTTAGCTATTGTTGATGCAGATTTTGATCGCCTTGAAGATTCACCACACAATAGCCCTAATCTACTTAGAACAGACACCCATGACCTAGAGACCATGCTGCTTAAATCTCTTGCTCTCGATAGGATACTTGTTGCCTTTGGTTCTGAGGAGAAAATAAACAAGTTTGGGCGAGATATTAGAAAGATATTACTTGAATCGGGTTCTTCAGTCGGTTATCTACTCTGGGTTTCTCAATGCGAAAAACTAGAATTAACCTTCAATGGAATTAAATTCAAAAATTTTGTTGATAAAGACACTTTACAAATTAATGAACTAAAAATGATTCAAGAGGTTAAAAACAAGTCGCAAGCATTATCTTTGAAGAATGAAGAGATACAACAACGACTTACAACAAAGAAAAATACTAGCCATGACCTTTGGCAGGTTTGTCGTGGTCATGATTTGGTGGAAATTTTATCGATTGGACTTCACAAAGCTCTTGGTTCAAACAATGAGAAAGATGTTGAACCAAGAAGTTCTGAGAGAAAAAATACATTGGAGACTAATTTACAGCTTGCCTATCAAGACATTTATTTTCGTGATACACAACTCTACGTAAATATTGTTGAATGGGAAAGGAACAATCATCTTAAATTTTTGCGGGATGACATATAAGCTTCAACAACCTATGTGCAAATCCGTGAAGGTGATGATATTTAACCGATGATTAGCTACCAAAAAGGTCTAATAATGCTGATCGCAATTCAAGTTATTCTGCTGATTTTTACGACACTTTATCAAGCGATCGCTAGCTACTTAGAAAATAAGCGATCGCCCATTGGTCAACTGATTGATGTCGGTGGATATCGGTTGCATCTTTATACTGTAGGTGAAGCCAAACCAACAATCGTTCTAGACCATAGCTTAGGCGGCGTAGAAGGCTATCTGCTGATAGAGGAATTAGCCAAACTAGGACGAGTATGTATTTGCGATCGCGCAGGATATGGATGGAGCGACCATAGTCCACACCCTCGCACCAGCAGGCAAATTGTCAAGGAACTAGACCTATTGCTAACTCAAGCCAAAATCGAGCCACCTTACATCTTGGTAGGCGATTCCTTTGGTAGTTACAATGTCCGACTATATACACACTTATTTCCCCAAAAAGTTTTGGGCTTAGTCCTCACCGATGGACTGCATGAGATCGGGATGCTAAATATGCCGCTCCAATTAAAGTCCCTCAAGCTGTTTTTTCTGTCAGGCTTTGTGATGTCTATCTTTGGCTCAGCATTTGGGATTATTCGATTATTGAAAACATTTAGAGTATTTGAATTAATCAAACCAGAGTTACGGAATTTTCCTGAAGAATCTCGCGATCGCGTGAAGCGTTCTTTTTGTCTTCCTAAACATTGGATAACGATGAGCCGAGAGATCATCGATCTAGACAAGAGTTCCGCGCAAGTGAGTGTCGCTAAACATTTTGGCTCATTGCCTATAGTTAGCATTAAAGCCGCGTCCTTCTTTAAGCCTGCATTTTGGACTGCATTTATTCCTCTGCGAAGCATTAATCAGTTGCGGGATAAAATACACCTTGAGCTAAGCCAATTATCCACAGATTGTCTGCAAGTTGAGGCAAGTCAAAGTGGTCATTTTGTATGGGTAGACCAGCCAGAGCTACTGATAAATGCTGTGAAAACAGCGATCGATAAAATTGCTGCGCATTAAGCATTCTATGGTTTGGCAAAGCGAATCATTCTTGCTGGCGAAGTAAAACTAATATTATTCTTTTTAATCCATCCTTTCTTTCCATATGGAAACTCTACACCAATCCAACCATTATCTGTTTGCGACTGAAAAACAGTAAGAACCTCATGCTTTGACATCATACTGACAATATTTGATCGCGCATCTGGACGTTCCCGAATTTCTACACAATTGCCTAACGTCCATACGAATCGTCTATTTTTACTCTTCCATAGCTGTTCTGCTCGATTCCATTGTGCAACCACTTCTCCTCTGAAAAACTGCAAATCAAAATTTTCGTTGAGACTTGCTCCAGGTAAATCCGTAACTCCCAGATAAACAGTCTTGATTCCATCTGGCTTGACAAAGAGATATATACTCTCTTGACTGGTGTCATCACCCATGTAAAACAATAGTTCTTTTCGCCCATCGCCATCTAGATCTTTATCCAACGTTAATTTGTGAATCCAGTAACTAGCCAGACTAGTCCCATAGGACTGTTCAAGAATGACCTTACCTGTTTGCTGTCCATCAGCATACAAGGTGTATCTCACAAACTTTCCTGATAATGTCTGACAGGCGTTTGAGTCATATTTGGGAACTAAAACTGGACGAATAAAATAGCTGGCAACAATGCGATCGGGTTTTCCGTTGTTGTCAATATCTTCGTTAATCACAGTTTCAGATTTTGGCAATTCTAAATTAGTCTCTGTGCTTGCCAACGCAGGAAGACAACTAATTGATGAAAATCCTATAATTAAAGCGATTCCAAGATTTTTTATCATTTATCCAATTCCAACTGACTTTTTGCAAAACTGGAGAACCATTAGGGATTAACCCAATACCGAATAGTAAGTTGGGTTGTTTGAGGAGACGAACTAATGTTAACTGATGTTCCTGCCCAGCCCCGCAAGTCACTAATTGGAATGTTTTCACCGAAGACATAACGCTTTTTCTGGATTGCTCTTTTTTCGAGAGCTTCAGGAAATTCACGAAAGGGATCTAAACCTGTCTGTGTTTCTTTCCTCCACTCTCGTACAAGACTTGCTGCTTTAGTGAGTGCCGCCGCATGTGTCAATAGAACACCTCGCTTAGTGGGGAACTCGAAAACAAAAACTTGGATGATACTGGTACAAGCATTCCATGTGAGTTTTCCTATCACGTCTCCAGATAACTTTGCCTGTTTTACCCCTTTAGTTTCTTTTAATGTGCAATTATTTTTTAGTGGAGCACTCACGAGCTCTTGTGTAAATGAGCCTGATAAAACCGCGATCGCTAAAAAGCAAGATAGACCTTTAATACTCATATCTATCCTCTACAGCAAAATGTGTATCTGCGATCGCCATACCGTCAACCAAAGGCTTAATGACAAAATGATTTTTTGTATCTAAACTATCACATTCGTTCACGAGTGATCGCCCCTCAACAAACCAACAACATCAAAACAGCGATCGCTTCTAATCACAATCAAACAGCGATCGCCTATAATCTCTAGCTATTCATAGTGTGACCATACAGACACAACTCTGATGGTTTTAGTTTCATCATTGACTGCATAAACTAAACGGTGCTTGATATTGATTCGCCTTGAGTAATATCTTTTTAAGTTGCCTGAAAGTTTCTCATAGGGAGGTTCATAAGGATTTTGCTTGAGAATTTCTAGTAAGGTTTTGAGATTAGAGTTCAAATTGGCAGACTTCAACTTTTTAGCATCCTTAATCACATTTCGGCTAAATTCAATCTTCCTATCCATTCAAGGCTCCTAGAAACTCTTCTTCAGAAACCCAAACATCCTCTTGTTCGGCGGCTCTAATTGACTCAACTAGTTTAGGAATAGACTGTAGATAGAGAGTTTCTTGGATACTTTCCCAATCAGATTTAGATAACAATACTGCGTCACCTTGCCGACTCGTAATAAATCTTGGTAAATGATCTTTGTTAACCTGCTCAACTAAGCTGAACAAGTTGGCTCTCGCTTCACTCGCATTAAGGATTTTCATTAATAAACTCAAACTCGTACAATTTATCGTACCACTTTTTGGTTAGGAATGAAAAATAAATAACTTATGCATTTTGAGGAATGGCTCTATAGTTCCATTTAGGAAGATATTCATCAAAAACAATAGGTAGATTTTCTTTGAAACCATCCATAACCTTTCTACCC
>JBIKYZ010000011.1:0-41786 GCA_044354985.1 Pseudanabaena sp.
AAACTTAATTCTAAGCTCAATCACTTCGCTCTCAAATCCAAATTATATATCAAGGCTTTGCAGCAATCTCACTTGGAATGGCAGTCTCTGAAACCTTTTTAGGCTTCTGCGTAACATGAGTTATTAATTGTCGCTACCGCTCATAACCCTAATACCGCTATTGCTGACTATGCCAAACGTTGGGCGATTGAGACTTTGTTTGGTTGTTTTAAATCCCGTGGCTTTTGTTTGGAGGCTACTCACCTTCAAGACACTGAACGACTTTCTAAACTTATTGCTTTACTCACCCTCGCTTTATGTTGGGCTTTTTCTTCGGGGCTTTGGCTTGCCCAACTCAATCCCCTCAAACCTAAAAAGCACGGTCGCTTACCTAAAAGTATTTTTCGTCTTGGGTTTGATTTCCTGCGTCACTTCATCTTTGACCTTCATCTCAATTCTCAAGCCTTTTTTAACTCCATTAAATTTTTGTCCTGTACTTAGCCCAGTGGGTTAAAGACAACTTTGATTGCATTTGGGAAGTAAGCACAAGGACTGAAAAACTGAAAGGTTTTGAGGTGGAATCAAAGCGTTGGGTAGTGGAGAGAACCTTTGCTTGGATAGGTAAATATCGCAGGCTGAGCAAGGATTATGAATTTTATAAGAATGCCTCGGAATCGTTTATCTATATGGCTTTGATTCGCAAAATGCTTGGAAATCTTACTGCTATCAATTCTTAAATGCTTTCTTAAATGCTTTGCGATGTAAATTGCTGTAAACACTTCAATTTGTTAGCCAGACGATTTAATTACAAGAACTTCTCTTATTGGTAGCTCAAATTCACTTAATTCTCTAGCATAGTTATTCCCGCTAAATAATTGACCTTCATTACACAAGCATACTTCTCTGACCATATGGTCTATCCCCGTTGGATATAGCTTGTTTACATCAATATGTAAGTCTTCTAATTCTCTATCTGTCCATTTTTTTGAGTTGTTTCTAATGTCAACTTTTTTCTTGACATCACGATGCCAGACACAAGTGGATATATAATCTTGCATCCAATCTGGCTGTTCGCAAAAAGGATATTCACAGAAAAACATTTCCCAAACAGCAAAATGCTTCGATACACGTTTTTGTTTACTTACTTGTCCAGAAAAATGTGATTCTCCAGTGCTTTTCTGCAAAGAATCCCAATAATCCCTATGAGTACTTAATCGTGGCTACTTTGCCTCAAAAAAGCAAACTTTAAACTCTTTAGTGTTAGAAAAAATCATACAGGCATCACATCCAACTGTTCTCTCAACACTAGGTTTTAAAAGAAGTGTGTTACCTTTAGATTATGGTGACTGCTTTTAGAATTGATTTGCCGCCGTATTGTACAAGTTAAATTAGAAGTGTAATCATTTTCATTAGCAATTAAACCCATTACTAGATCTGATCTGACCATACGATCAGCCCAGTAAACTGAATCAGTTATGACTTTAATATTTGCGTCAGTGAATAAAGCCATTTCGATTTTCTTCGCTATTGGATTGTTGAAACTAATCTAAACACATTTTTTAACTTAATGGGAACGATCATACTTGAGATTTCCGCTCATATGGGGAATCTGGTGAAACTCGATTTTATCCAAAAAATTTATCTGTTAATTATAAGGATCTCAGTCGAACCCTTTAATTAACTTCACCTATTTACCTAGATGAGCGGAGATTTCTTGTGAAAAACTCTCCACATATAACCAGTTATTAGGGAAATTCCATTCTTTTATTTAATCGACTCTTTTAGCCAAATCAGAAAAGATTCATTTCCGTTAATCTATACACTTAATCTTAAATGTTTTGCGATGTAGATCGCTGTAGCCAAGTTGCGCGATCGCATTTTTATGTTTAGCCGTGCCATAGCCTTTATTAGAGGCAAGATCATAGCCAGTATAGATTTCTGCTAGTTCCATTATCCTGCGATCGCGCCATACTTTCGCGACAATACTTGCCGCCGCAATTGAAATTGATAGAGAGTCTCCCTTAATTACTGTAGTTTGCGGAATCGGCGCAATTAGTTTAAATCGCAAAAGTTGATTGCCATCGATTAGGCAATGATTGGGCTGTGGATTTAGCTTGGCGATCGCCCGTTCCATCGCCAGTAAACTCGCTGCGAGAATATTCATTTCATCAATTTCATCAACTGATGCTGTACCAATTTCACAGGCGATCGCAGTTTCACGAATGATCAGATCTAACTTTTCGCGACGTTGGGGTGACAACTTTTTGCTATCAGTCACGCCTAGCTCTTCTAAAGAAGCAAATTTATCAATTGGTAAAATCACTGCGGCTGCGACAACTTCACCAAAAAGACAACCCCTTCCAACTTCGTCAACTCCTGCTACAGGGTAATTTGCAATTTCTAGCGATCGGATGTCTTCTTGATTCATGAAACTGATTCATCTTTTGGTATATAGCTGTCGCCATTCTTGTTAGGAATGAAAATTAATTAAAACCAAAATTTGTTGGGGCGGGCGAAGCCCGCCCCAACAAATTTTGGTTTTAATTGCACAAGTTAATTAATTTTCATTCCTTAGGACATAAAACCCAAATAGTGTGAGGCGGCGCGAAGCGCCGCCTCACACTATTTGGGTTTTGATTTGTTCTGATACAGGTGGCTATAGCTATATGTTACAGCGCAAAGTACTGACTTAAAAAACAGTGAAAATTTTGAAAGTGCCGCTAAGCGGCACTTTCAAAATTTGTTATCCTAAATACAGTGCCATAAGCACCACAAGCAAGTTTTAATAGTAGCTAACTCATCAGTCAAGATCCACCGCAATGACCACAACGCCGATCGCACCCAAAACGACTACACAACCCACACTCGTCAATCGTCCCGACTCATTAGGACGGTTTGGTATTTTCGGGGGCAAATATGTCCCCGAAACCCTTATGAGCGCCCTTGCTGAACTGGAAACCGCCTTTTATCATTACAAAAATGATCCAGGTTTTAACAGTGAATTAGACGGCTATTTGCGGGACTATGTGGGTAGACCTAGCCCTCTATATTTTGCGGAGAGATTGACGCAGCACTATGGGACAGCACAAATTTACCTAAAGCGTGAAGACCTCAACCACACAGGCGCACACAAAATCAATAATGCACTAGCTCAAGTACTCCTTGCGATCCGCATGGGCAAAAAGCGCGTAATTGCCGAAACAGGTGCAGGACAACATGGTGTGGCTACGGCAACTGTTTGCGCTCGCTTTGGTCTGGATTGTGTGATTTATATGGGCGTGCAAGACATGGAACGCCAATCGCTGAATGTATTTCGGATGAAGCTCATGGGTGCGGAAGTGCGTCCCGTTGAGGCTGGTACTGGTACGCTCAAAGATGCTACATCTGAAGCAATTCGTGACTGGGTAACTAATGTCGTCGATACCCATTACATTCTCGGCTCCGTCGCTGGCCCCCATCCTTACCCAATGATTGTGAGAGATTTTCATGCCGTGATTGGTAAGGAGAGCCGTCGCCAGAGTCAGGAGAAATGGGGCGGTTTGCCAGATATTTTACTAGCTTGTGTTGGTGGTGGCTCCAATGCGATGGGTCTTTTCCATGAATTCGTCGATGAGCCGAGCATTCGTTTGATCGGTGTAGAAGCAGCAGGTAAAGGGACAAATACTGAGTTCCATGCCGCAACTTTAACGCTTGGGCGCGTTGGTGTACTACATGGTGCAATGAGCTATCTATTACAAGATTCAGAAGGACAAGTCCAAGAAGCACATTCCATCAGTGCTGGCTTAGATTATCCTGGAGTTGGGCCAGAGCATAGCTATCTCAAGGATTTAGGTCGTGCTGAATATTACAGCGTTACGGATCAAGAAGCTCTCGATGCATTTCAAAGACTCTCACGATTGGAAGGGATCATTCCTGCATTAGAGACATCCCATGCGATCGCCTATCTAGAGACTCTTTGTCCACAACTAACCGCCGATCAGCGCATTATCATTAACTGCTCTGGTCGTGGTGACAAGGATGTAAATACCGTAATTCAGCATTTACATCTATAAAAGATAAAGGCGGCACGAAGTGCCGCCTTTATCTTTTACAGCGCTTTGCGCTTAAACCCAAACCAAGATAAATATAGATACCTTCAATATTATTACTGACGTTACGTGGAACCCTCATCCCCCAACCCCTTCTCCCGCAGGAGAAGGGGAGCAAAACCCATATTTCCTTGTTCCCCTCTCCTGCGGGAGAGGGGCTAGGGGTGAGGGCTTGACAATCTTCCACGTAACACCAGTTATTAGTAGCTGTTGACTTTCCTTTAGTGATGATAGAAACCGTCGCGTCGAGTTCTATTTCTATAATCAATATAGCTCACCATTAATGATTCACTGGGAAAGGAGTAGCCACTCATAGCAATCTCCTGAGTATATCTGCTTAATTAAGATAGGTTTCGCTATACGTGACAAAATATATCGTATATAGTGGATTTCTGTAGGATAATGTGATAATACCTACAAAAATGAAGCTACATCAACTCTAAATCGATTTTAGATCGATAAAATTATGGATATTAAGCTCATCAACATCGGCTTTGGTAATATTGTTTCGGCAAACCGAGTTGTAGCGATCGTTAGCCCTGAATCTGCTCCAATCAAGCGTATCATTAGTGATGCGCGTGAGCATGGTAAGTTGGTTGATGCTACCTATGGTAGACGCACAAGAGCCGTAATTGTTACCGACTCTAGCCATGTAGTTCTATCTGCGATTCAACCTGAAACTGTCGCTAATCGTTTTGTCATCAGTAAAGAAGGCGCTACAGATTAACCTACATTTAAGAATCCTTGCAAAGCAAGGATTCTTAAATGTAATTTGACGTTTGGTTAACGGGCAAAGTGCTACTAACTCTATCTCTATAGGGGATTACGAAACTTTGAGCGAAGATAAATTGAGCGAAGGCAAATTAATAGTTGTAACGGGACCAAGCGGAGTTGGCAAAGGCACTCTGTTACAGAAGTTACTAGAACGCTATCCCGATCGCATTCTCTTTTCAATTTCGGCAACGACTCGATCGCCCCGTGCTGGTGAAGAACATGGTCGAGAATATTTCTTTTGGGATCGGGCTGAATTTGAACAAAAGCGAGATGCAGGCAAATTTCTGGAATGGGCAGAATATGCGGGAAATCTTTACGGTACGCCCCGCCAAGCAATCGATGAAGCGATCGCATTGGGGCAAATAGTCCTGTTAGAAATCGAACTAGAAGGTGCACGACAAGTGGCCCATTCTTTTCCTAGCGCTAAACGAATTTTCATTGCTCCACCTTCGATGGAAGTTTTAGAAAGCCGTTTGCGCGATCGCAGTACCGATAGTGACGAACAAATTATCAAGCGCTTGCACCATGCCAAATTGGAAGTGGCGGCGGCAAATGAGTTTGATATCACAATTATTAATGATGATCTAGAAATTGCTTTGCAGCAACTTGAAAGTGCTATGTTTAGCTAAAATCACTAAAACCAATTTTTTGAAAGTCCGCCTTCGGCGGGCTTCCAAAAAATTGGTTTTGATAATCAGGATTGCTGGACTAGAATGATTGTGCTTTATGTGGCTTTGCCACATAAAGCACAATCATTCTAGTTGTGGTTTTCCTTATGACTACGTGGAGTCTCGTTGGCGCTTTGCTATTATCGGTTTCGGCTCAAGCTCTCGATGGTCGTGAAGTTGCCGCAGTGCCTCGGTCAGTGATGAGTTATGCTAATCGCCCAGTCCTAGCTTCAGAAGATCTCGCCAACAATCAGTCCGATCCTGTGGCAAAGCAAGCGATCGCAAACCTGCTCAATGATATTAAGCAGATGGGGGTAAATAACCCTGATCAAGGTGTATGGATGCAGTCCCACGATGGTGCGATCGCCTCTGGTCGTCTATCGAGCCGCCCATTGCCATCAGCTTCGCTTACTAAAAATGTCACCACCTTGGCAGCATTACAAACTTGGGGTTCAAACCATCGCTTTATTACTAAGATCAGCACCACAGGAAAACTTACTGGCAATACGCTCAAAGGCGATCTGATTATTGAGGGTAGTGGCGATCCGTTTTTTGTATGGGAAGAGGCGATCGGGCTAGGCAATAAACTTAATCAATTAGGTATTAAGCGCATTCAAGGCAATCTGATCATTACAGGTCGGTTTTCCATGAACTTCGAGCCTGATCTACAAGAATCGGCAAACTTTCTCCGTCTCGCCTTTGATAGCAGCCGATGGCAGGGTGAAGTTGCCGAGCAACATGCAACGATGCCCGTAGGAACGCCCAAACCGCAGCTAGTAATTCTTGGCAATGTGCGAATTGTGCCAAATCTTGCTGTAGCAAATATTTCCACTACCAACTTACTGCTTCGCCATGCATCATTACCGCTTTGGCAAATCCTAAAGCGCATGAATACCTTTAGTAATAATGAGATGTCGGAAACTCTGGCATTACAAATGGGCGGAGGAAGACAAGTTGCGGCGATCGCAGCTAATGCGACAGGGATACCTATTTCAGAAATTAGGTTAATCAATGGCTCAGGTTTAGGGCAAGCCAATCAAATTTCCCCTCGTGCATCAGTGGCGATCTTGATGGCGATTCATAATCGCGCCCAAGTCGAGGGCTTAACCCTTGCGGATCTCTTCCCAAGTAGTCAATGTAACTGCGGCACGATCGAGGGACGTAAAATGCCTAAATGGGCGATCGTCAAAACTGGCACACTTTCCGATGTCAGCGCCTTATCTGGGGTTGTCCAAACGCAAGAACATGGGGCAGTTTGGTTTGCGATCGTCAATCGTGGTGAGGGCGATATTGATGCTTTTCACCGATCGCAGGATCGCGTATTGCAAACTTTAGTTGCTAAATGGGGTTTACCCAAATTACCAACTGCTAGTTTTGCAGAAACACCTTGGCAAGATAGCGATCGCAACGAAATCGCGAAATAAAGAACCCATTTTTTATGGCACGGCTTTGCTGCACCATAAAAAATGGGTTGGCTCGTCGTAGAGGCAATTCGTGAATTGCCTCTACGTTTTTGGGTTTATGGCGTAGACTATGAAAAGATTGAATAACGATCATAAATGATGTCTGCCAAGCCTAAATTGAACAACCAAGAACTTGAGAAAGCTCAAGCGATAACGACATCGCCAGTAAAATCTCAGCTCAAATCTGAACACTGGCAAATTGTTACGACAACTTTTATCACCGTATTTCTGGCTGAAGTTGGAGATAAAACCCAACTAAGTGTTTTAGTAATTTCGGCGCAGTCACATCAGCCTTGGATCGTATTTGCTGGAGCCGCGATCGCCTTAGTCTCAACTAGCTTACTAGGTGTAATCGCAGGTAAATGGTTAGCTAAAACCTTCTCGCCAAGTTTGCTAAACACCCTAGCTGGCTTGAGTTTTCTGATTTTGTCACTTAGTTTATTGTGGGAAGCGATCGCTTAAAAAATATGGACTGGCAATTATTATTTCTCAGCTTTGGTACGATTTTTTTGTCTGAGTTAGGTGACAAAAGCCAATTAGCAACCTTGAGCTTAAGCGGTAGCTCAACGGCTCCTAGATTTGTATTTATTGGTTCAGCCGCAGCCCTATTAGTAGCTAGCTCAATAGGCGTATTTCTTGGCGACAGCATTTCTGTGTTTTTACCAACAAAATTGCTTAAAGCGATCGCGGCGTTGTTGTTTGCAATTATGGCAATGCGTCTGTTTATGAATGATGGTGAATAATGAAACCTCTTGCCATCATCATCTTAGGAGAGAAAAGTATTGCGATCGCAAGACAAATCCAAACCATAATTCCTGAGTCTCTTATTTACGGATTAGCATCGCGTACCCAAACTGCCGATCGCCAATACGACAAATTCAGCGAAATCGTCAGCGAATTATTTAGCCAAGGAAATCCGATTATCGGCATCTGTGCCGCAGGTATCCTCATCCGATCGCTAGCGCCCCTACTCTCAGACAAACGCGCAGAGCCACCTGTAATTGCGATCGCAGAAGATGGTAGTGCTGTAGTTCCGCTATTGGGTGGTCTGAATGGAGCAAATGATCTCGCTAGAGCGATCGCGAAAGCATTGCAAGTCCAAGCGGCAATAACCACCACAGGCGACTTAAGATTTCAAACTACATTGTTAGCTCCTCCATCAGGCTATCAACTGCTAAATAATGATCAACAAGCAAAGACATTTTTAGCGGATTTATTGGCTGGCAAATCGGTACAACTGATTGGAGATGCACCTTGGTTAAGCGAAAGTAATCTTCCCTTTGCGGATGATGCTAACCATAAAATTGAAGTAATTTCCAATAAAATTCAATTGGAAGAGATCGTCTCAAAATTAAGCTCCACTTATTTAATTTATCAAACTAAGCAAACCCAAGACCAGAGCATCACTGGCAAGCTCTCAATCATTGGTACAGGGCCTGGAGCGGCAAAATGGTTGTCTCCCGAAGTCAAAGCAATTCTGGAAGATGCAACGGATTTTGTTGGTTACAAAACCTATATCAATTTAGTAAAAGAATTTACGAAAGGAAAAACAATCCATGCTTTCGATAATCGCGTGGAGCTAGATCGCGCCCGTCTTGCTCTCAATTTGGCGATTGAGGGTAAATCAGTGGTGATCGTCTCCTCTGGCGACCCTGGGATTTATGGCATGGCGGCCGCCGTTTTTGAAGTATTAGATCATCATGAATCTGATCCTAAATGGAACCAAATCGATATTCATGTTGCTCCTGGGATATCCGCTGTTCAAGCTGCTGCTGCTGCGATTGGCGCTCCTATCGGGCATGATTTCTGCACAATATCACTTTCGGATATTCTCAAGCCTTGGGAAGTTATCGAACAGCGATTAGCTGCCGCTGCCCAAGCTGATTTTGCGATCGCGATTTACAATCCGATTTCCTCCCAACGTAAATGGCAACTCCCTGCGGCTAAAGAGATTCTATTAAAATGGCGATCACCTGATACGCCTGTGATTTTGGGACATAAAATGGGACGCAAAGGAGAAAATGTGCGGGTGATTACGCTTGCAGAGCTAGTTCCTGACCTTGCGGATATGCAAACCGTGATTATTGTGGGATCTAGTAAGACTAAGACTTTAGAAATAGGCGATCGCTTACGAGTGTACACACCCCGCACCTACAGTTACAACGCTTTGCGCTCAAACCCAAACCAAGATAAATTTTGAAAGCGTTGCGAAGCAACGCTTTCAAAATTTATCTTGGTTTGGGTTTGAGCAGCAATTGCTGTAAAAGCACAAAATGGCTACGCCATTTTGTGCTTTGGTATTAGACATCTTGAGTTTTAGCAAGAATTATCGTTTATTTTATCTTGCAGAGATAATAAATCCACATATCAGAGTTATCGCTTAGCTCCTGTTGAGTTGTGATTTCGAGACCACTTTTCCAAGAGTACATTCTAATATTCTCAAAAGCTGCTTTTAATTGATTGAGCTGCTCTTGAGGTCGAATGTAATACTGCTTTAAGCGGAAATTATGAGATTCATCTTGAATGATTTCATGTTCAGAATGCTTTATTTGCTGTAGAGAAATTGAACGGTTGAAGAAACGTAGAAGAGCAAACATGATCATATTGACATAGGTTTTGAGAGGATTTAGGCTAATCTGATTCTGCCATTTAAATTCTCGTTCCAGCCCTTGTAGACTATGACTTGAAAAGAAGAAATACCCTCCAGATTTACCGACTCGACTGACTTCTTGCAACACCTGCAATCGCTCTAAATGGGAGATAACATCAATACCATTAAAGCTAAATAAGATAAAGTCAAAAGAGTTATCTTGAAATTGACTCATATCTCTAGCATCACCCACTTCAATTCTTAATTGTGAAGATGATGGAAAACGCTTTTGGCAGACTGCCACCATCTCTTCAGAATAATCAATACCAACATATTCCTTAACTACTCTAGAGAAATATTGGGTAGTACGTCCTCCACCTATTCCAACATCCAGCATTTTCATATGCGACCATTCATTGCTTAGAAGATCCAAAATGCTTTGTTCGGCTGGTTGTAATTGACGTAATTGGCTGTAGTGTTGAACAATCTCACGAGCCGTGTAAACTTGATGATTATGCTCAAACATAATATTTTATGTTTGAATGAGAATTCTGAAAGGGTACTTGCATTTTAAAATTAGAAGCATCAGGCTAAATTAACATAACATTTTGAGGGCAACGCTTTAGGTTATCCTAATCTCACATAATGGTAGTACTAAAGAATTAATGATAGGCAGCGTAAAGCGCCGCCTATCATTATGTGAGATTAGGATTACCCAATAGTAATCATAAAATTTTAATTGAGCGCCCACCAACTTTTTCGCTAAAGTTAAAATTACAGAAATCGATTCAACAATTACATTGCATCAAAACAAAGTTTTTATAACCATCAAAAGTTCCAATGCGAAAATTAAAGAAAAAACGCTATATTCTAATTTTCATTATTACAGTTTTAGCATTACTGCCTATTTATGCTTTTAGCATTGAGCCAAATCTTTTTGTGGTTACAAATCATCGACTCAATCCAGAAACCCCTTCTAATCTTGGCATTATAAAGATTGTCCAAATTAGCGATCTCCATCTAAAAAAGTTTAATGATCGCGCCCAAAGGATTGCAGAACAAGTTAATAAACTCCAACCAGATATCGTAGTATTTACTGGAGATTCCGTCGATAAAGCCGAACAGATAAATGGATATGATCGCTTCTTATCACTTCTCGATCGCCAAACAGCTAAGTATGCAATTTTGGGGAATTGGGAATATATAGCAAGAGTCGATTTAGAGCGTCTCACCCAAATATATACTGCTTACAATTGTCGTTTACTAGTTAATGAAAGTATTTTGTACAAACAAGGTGATCGCAATCTATTAATAACAGGAATTGATGACTTAGTTGGTGAGCCAAATCTAGCAAAATCGCTTCAAAATATTAACCCCAATCCCAACCATTTATTACTTGCGCACTCACCTGCATATATAGATTTATTCTCTGCTGATGAGTTGCAAATACTGTCAGAATATAAGCCTCAATATATGCTGTCAGGACATACTCATGGTGGGCAACTATCTTTCTTCGGCTTTGCACCCATTCTGCCACCACGTAGTGGAAAATATGTGAGTGGTTGGTATCAGAGCAATGCAATTTCCTTGTATGTATCTCGTGGGTTAGGCATTTCGATATTACCGATAAGAATTGGAGCAGTACCCGAAATTGCCTATTTTGAATGGGTTTTGAAATCGTGAGTCGAATTGTTATCGCTATCATTGGTAGTCTTGGCGATCTACATCCCAAAATTGCGATCGCACTTGAGCTGCGAAAACGTGGTCATCATGTCGTTTTTGCAACACACCAAGAATATCAATCTAGGGTAGAAGCATTGGGTTTCGAGTTTCATCGAATGCGCCCAGACAACCTGATGCTCGACGATCCGCAAATGGCTGCACGCATGATGGATTTACGAACGGGCTCAAAATATGTAATCAATTGGCTGGGAGAAAGGTTGCGCGAAACCTATACCGATTTAATGAGCATCTCCAAGGACGCAGATTTTATTCTTGCTGGTGAACTCGTCTACGCGGCTCGACTGGTAGCAGAAACGTTGAAAATCCGCTGGGCTTTAGGCGTACTCCAACCGACCTCATTCTTCTCAGCTTATGATCCGCCTGTTCGTGCCGAGTATCCTTTTTTAGCTAAGTTGAGGGTGTTAGGGACTGGATTTAACAAAGGGGTCGTCCAATTTGCAAAGTTGGTAAGTCAATCTTGGGCACAACCGATTCATCAACTTCGCGCAGAACTGCAATTACCAACCCTTGTCGGAAATCCTTTGATCGATGACAAGTATTCACCCTACTTGGTGCTGGCTTTGTTTTCTCCCTTAATGGTCAAGCCCCAAGACTGGGTAGCCAACGCGATCGCCACAGGATTCACATTTTACGATGGCAGTCAAGAAATGGAAGCAGATTCGGAACTAATGCAATTTCTGAATGCAGATGAACCACCGATTGTATTTACCTTAGGTTCTTCCGCAGTGATCACCCCTGGCAACTTCTATCGAGAAAGCATTCAAGCGGCAAATCGATTAAATCGTCGTGCTGTCCTTCTAATGGGCAAGAATGCACCGCCAGAGAATCTTTCCAAAAATATTATTGCTGTAAACTATGCGCCCTACTCTCAAATTTTTTCAAGGGCTAGTGTAGTTGTTCATCAAGGTGGAATTGGGACAACGGCTCAAGCATTGCGGACAGGTTGTCCAACACTGATAGTTCCCTACAGCCATGATCAGCCTGATAACGCGGCAAGAGTTGAGCGGCTGGGAACATCGCGCACCCTTTCTCGCAAGCAATACTCAACACCACAAATTGTCAAAGAATTAAGTGAATTGTTCGCAAATCCTAACTACGCAGCTAGAGCAAGAGAAATTGGTCATCTCATACAGACCGAAGATGGAGTAGGTGTAGCATGTGATGCCATCGAACAACTGCTATAAAAACAAAAGATAAGTAGCGGCGCGAAGCGCTGCTACTTATCTTTTGTTTTTTGCCCTAAGCAAACTCTAAAAACACATCCGAATGAGAATATTGTGGTGCAAGACCGTGCCTTGCACCACAATATTCTCATCGGGATAGCCATGCGATCGCTTCTTTAATCCAAGCTTCGATATCTTGAGTTTTAGCAAGTATCGGTAAACTCGCGATCGCATTCAGAGCATTACTAATTTCAGTTGGTGTATAACCTAGAGCTAGCAAAGTCATCTCGACCTCTTCTTGTACCGCCACATTAACCACGCTACCAACAGAGCTAGTTACGCCAACTTGAGCCAAGCGCCAATCTGCTAGTTTTGTTTTTAGTTCTAGAGCTAACCTTTCCGCTGTTTTCGTGCCGACCCCAGGAGTTAAACTCAATACCCGCGTATTACCTGAAACGATCGCCTTAACTAAATCTTGAATTCCCAAACTATTGAGCAGCGCTAAACCAACCTGAGTCCCAATTCCTGAAACATTGATTAATTGGCGAAACAATTCACGTTCTGCAAGAGTAGCAAAACCAAACAAGGTCATTTGATCTTCTCGAACGATTAGATGCGTAAATATTTGCGTCTCCTCCCCCACAAGTGGCAACTTATTCGCAGTGCTAGCCGTAATTTGAATATCGTAACCAACACCCTGTACATCTAGGGTGAGCCAATAGGAAGGTGTATTTTTTCGAGAACTGTCGGCAGCTTTGCAAGCAGCGATCGCACCACGGAGGAAACCTATCATCGGCGTGGCAATGGCGGAAACTGGGGAAGCTGCACAGCCGCAAGGGATGTTACTGCTTTACGAGGGCTGGAATTTGCAATCTCAAGCTGAGTGTCTTCTTCTCGCTCTGGATTAGCAACACTGCCATACAAAGCCTTCATAAACTTGGGCATAGCCACAGGGGAAAACATGGTCGAGTTAGTTACGGCTGAGATTGAAGAAAGAGACGGATCAGATGAATCATCATTGGTAATATCAGCAGTAGTATTTTTTGCCATAGTGATCGGCTGTTGTTCTGGTTTTGACTCAATACGCCAGTTAGTAATCTGATCATCCTTTGTTGGTTCTGCAACAATCTGCAAAGGTGGCATATTAGGAGAAAGTGGTGAACCTTGAGAAGCCTTATGAGGTCGTATAATCAAAGGCGAAATTGGTTGGCTTCTTGCAGGCATGGACAACTGAAGTGGTTCAGGCTCTTCAGTAGATACTTCAGAAATTACTTCAGATTGGTGAAAATCAGTTGTAAAAGGCTTTAGCTCTTGAGAATCCTCTAGCTCAATTGGTTGAGGTGCAGGTACAATTTTGACCACATTTTGCAGATGTGAATCGTTGATCGCTTCAACAGGAGTAATCTTCTCATCGGCAAGCTTGGCGATCGACCAAGACTCTAATGCCGACAGAGCCATGCCATTGGGGGCAGGGGTTGAAGTGTCGAGGCAACGTTCGAGGGCGGCTTTTAGTTGCGAGGTGTGATGCTGTTGGCGCTTGAGGCGATCGCGCAGTTCATCACAATTAACATGTACATCTTGTAGCTCACTCTCAAGTTGGTCGATGCGCGACTGAAGAGTTTGTGTGAGGGTTTCCTGTCTTTGGATGACTAGCTGCGATAGTTGTAGTTGCTCTTGAGCTTGACGCAACAAAACTTGAGCTTGCTGACTACGCTCGTTGCAAAACTGTAGCTCTTGTTCTAAGACTTGTCTGGGCAAGGCGTTGAACAGAGTTGTCGGCTCACCGTGTATGTTTGAAGATACACTCTGAAGCGGGGTTTGCGGCTCTGGCATCAATTGACTAATGCGCTCTTGTGCTGATGAATCGCCAAATCCTGCCTGACTCATGACTTACCCTTCACACCAAGAATTTTACCTAGTGTCAAATCTTAGCTCAAAAATTTGTTTTTTGTATCATTAATTTTCATAAATTGAAAAAGATTTATAACAATTATGACAATGCTGACTATAACCGACGTAAAAAAAGGCAAATTCTGCCATTTCTAAAACTAAAAAGAGAGTTGCGGTGCGAAACTGCAACTCTCTTTTTAGTTTCTCCAGCATCGCTTTGAGCGACAAATAAAGAGTTGACATCGAGACTTAGAATTAGGTATGGCAAAGTACCGCCGATTTTGACAACCATTAATCCCAACATGAGGGGAATCTGTGAAGATTAGTAAAGCAATCATCGCCTATAAGTCGGGCAGTCAAATTGGCAAAATATGGGCTGAGCGATGTAGCAACGAGTTAGAATCACTTGGAGTAAAGGTCTTAATTGGTCCAACGGGAGCTACAGATAACCCTTATCCTGTGTTTCTTGAATCAATGCATCAAGAAATCGATCTTGCCGTTGTACTGGGTGGCGATGGTGCAACTTTGGGGGCAGCTAGATACCTAGCAAAACTTGGAGTGCCAATACTAGCAATTAATGTCGGTGGACATTTAGGATTTCTTACCCATTCAATTGAGGAATGCGAAAATACTGTCGAAATCTGGGAACGACTTTTGTCCGATCGCTTTGCGATCGAGCAGCGAATGATGTTAGAAGCAAAAGTAGTTACAGTTGATGAAGGCTTGGGGACGAGGCTCGGTCAACCCTGTGGTCCATTTTTATGCCTCAATGAGATGTGCGTCAAGCCAGCTTCGCCCGATCGTATGGTAACTGCGGCGCTAGAACTAGAAATCGATGGCGAGGTGGTCGATCAATATCACGGTGATGGGCTAATTGTAGCGACTCCGACTGGCTCGACTTCTTACACCGTGGCAGCAAATGGACCAATTGTGCATTCAGGAATGCACGCGATCGCAATTACGCCGATTTGTCCATTGAGCTTATCGAGCCGAGCAATCGTAATTCCACCCAAATTAACGGTGAGCATTTGGCCGCTTTCTACCGACGACTTTACTCTAAAGCTATGGACAGATGGAGTCATGGCTACATCAATCTTCCCTGGGCAAAGAGTGGACATCCAGATGTCAGAGCATCAAGCACAATTTATTGTCTTGCGAGAAGAGTATTCCTACTATCAGGCACTACGCCAAAAGCTCCTATGGACAGGCGCAAGGGTACGTTATCCAAATCAATACAGAAATTAAAAGAGGGCGCAGAGCGCTCTCTTTTAGTATAAAAAAATGGTTGCGAAGCAACCTCTTTTAGGATTGAAGCGCAAAGCGCTGTAGTTATAGCAATTCAAAAAAGTATTGCCACACTTCTTTGAATTAAAAAACAAACCCTTGCAGGGTTTTAAAAGCCCAAAATGGTGTAGCCATTTTGGGCTTTGGTATTAGTCACGAAATGCGATTCGACCAGTTTTCGGTAAGCTAAAAGCAAGAAAAGAGAAGAAATACAACATATAAACAATTCCCCCTACTGCACCAACAAAGGCTAAGTTCTCGACAGGGATACCATTATGAAATATGGCGCTAAAGCTTAGCGGTGGTTCAAACCAAATTTTGCAAATGTCACTCAGTTGCTCAGCATTCATAAAGGCACAGTTAGCAAATATTAGCCGAAATACCACGCTTAGAGAGCAATAAACCGTTGTAGCCCACCGCCATCCCAAGTAAATTTGCTTAAGACCTTGGCGCGAAGCTCCAATATCTTCATTTAAATCTTGCCAAAACCAGAGCGCAAGCACGATTAAAACTGCCGCCACAATGCCAGAAATATAAGATATACCTAAGTTTCCGATCGCTAAATAAATAGTAATTAATACCAGACTAGCAACACGCCAATACAAAAGTAGCGATCGCTTGATTGCTTCACTGCCACTCCGTAAAGCCCAAACCAATAAGCCGAAGGGTATTAAAACAATAAACAGCAGAGCTAATCGATAGTCTAGCCATACAAGTTGACGAATAAGGGTTGCATCCATAAAAGCAAAAATTTCTGACCAGATCTTCCAGTTTATGTTACTATACTAATTTGCAATAAATAAGCTTAAATTAATAGCTGTATTTATTCTAAAAAATTCTATAAAATCTCGCAATAAAAATAGCGAGATTCAAACTTGTGAGTTTAAATCTCGCTACAAATGGGCTTAACGAAACATCTATGTTGCTGTTTTTAGCTTCTCAAAGAAGCATTTTTTGCACATCGGCTAAATAGCTTAAACAAAAAGAAAGGGAATGATGAGCATTCCCTTTCTTTTTGTTTGCCAACATCAAAAGCTGTAATTCCCGCGTTGTGGGAATTACAGCTTTTGGCTATTTATGTAACCATTCGCCCCCATGAAATCGCCAGCGTGGAAAGATAATCCGCATGAGTGTTTGTGAGGCAGTAAAAACTGCTAGCCAAATACAGGCATAGTGTAGTAAAAATTTATCAAAAGGAATGTCAATCAGCCATCCAATTTTCAAGATATTACTGATCAAAAATCTAAAGGGAACATAAAAGAAAAAGGCTTCCCAAATACCTGCGCCTACTTGCAAAGTCGCGGGCCAATCATGATCCCAACGGACAGTTTGCAATTGGTTGTAAAAAATATCCCATAAGCAGCCTAAAACAGCGATCGCTAATAGCACTTGAAAATAGACTGATTCACCGTTGAGGCTAAAGGGAATAGTTACAAGTATCCCCAATGTCCCTAAAAGCAAAATCCGAGTTTGCCATCTTCCGATTAATGTAGGAGTCATAATCTTATCTTGTGCTATCTATAATATTTGAAATTAAGCAGCTTTAACAGCAATTATGTCAGAACTAACCTTGGCTTGGGTAGAAGCAGGAATTACCAAAAGTTATCATATTGGTCTGACAATGGCGCGTATTGGTCGTGATCCTGCAAGGTGCGATTTAGTTTTAGCTCATCCCACAATATCGGGGTTGCATGTGGTGATTTATTTCGATTCACAGAAACAGAGCTTTTGGATAAGAAATATGCGTGAGTCTAATCCGCCAATGATTAATGGTCAAAGTTTATCGAAGGGAGAACGCGAATTGAAGGTGAATATGGCGATCGCGTTAGGTCAACAAATATTACAAATCACCAAAATTGATATTGATGTACCCATTTCTCCCCAGAGAAATCCTGATCATGTTTATGGATTGCAATGCCCCAATTTAAAATGTGCAAAAGTTTCACCCTACGAACGAATTACATTAGTATGTCCTTGGTGTGGCACTTCACTAGCTGGAGCTGCTAGCAGTATTTTACCGTCTAAAAGATGAGATGTGGCGATTCGCACCACATCTCATCTTTAGAATAGCTTGATAATTAGAAGACTATGCAAATCTCCGTTCAGTTAAGTTGGCTAGAAATAGCTACCAATCAGCCGCAAAGATTGCGGCTGAGTTTACCGATCGCTATAGGTAAAGAAGCGACTTCCTTGCCAGAGAGACTAGACGGAAATCAAGTAGAGCAAGTAATACTCAGCGATCGCTCGGTGTCGCGATACCATGCATTGCTGATTTTTGAGCAAGGAAATGTCGTAGTTATCGATCAAAATAGTACTAATGGAATGTTAGTCAATGGGGTTTTGATTGATCGGAGTAGAGAACTTCGCAAGGTTCTAGCAAGTGGCGATCGCCTCACGATTGGACGCTATGAAATTGCGATCGCTTTTGATTTATCTTCTACAAAGCAACCAATTATTACAGGAACATCAAATAGCTCTGTCAATCCGATCGCAGCGCCTACGATTTTATTTAACCCCAACACAGGCTTACCTCAAGCAAATATTACTCAGCCGAGTTTAGCTAGCTCTTCTAGTTTCCCGCCAGACTTCTTTCAATTGCCGATTGTGGAAGTACAATCTTTGCATCGCACAGGACTGCCTGTATATGAGACAACTTATGGCGCGATCGGGGGAGGATTGGGAAGTTATATTTGGGCGGACTATTTGCGGATTTTTGGTGTGGCGGCTGACCAAATCGTAGCACTGGGGCTAGAACCTGAACCCTATGCGCGTTATAAACGCCTCTGTCTCAATTCGCAGATTCCCTTGCACGAAAGGTTGCGTTCTAATTCCGATTCCTGTCCAGATAATATTTGGGGTTTTCCTAGCTATGCATGGCGCGAGACTTGGCATGACTTAACTCATGGGAAGATCGCTCAGGCTTATAAATATCTCTGGAAAGTCTTTGCAGAACCTGATCTAGCAGAAACCTACACGCCACGATCAGGAAATGTGTTTGATTCGATCGATCGCGAAGCTAGGCGAATCGGCTGGGACAAAATTTATCGTTATGGGCGAGTGCGCTCAATCCGCAAAACTAATGATGGACGCTATGCGATCGCCTATTCTCTTGGTCAAGGCAATCATGCATTTCTGATAGCCAAATATCTACATTTAGCAATGGGTTATGCTGCTATTCAATTCTTGCCAGACTTACAAGCCTATCGTAGTCAAACGGAAGACTTTCTCACAGTAGTCAATGGTTATGAAGAACATGAGCATATTTATCAACATTTGGAAAATCATGGCGGCACAGTCTTAATTCGTGGACGTGGCATTGTTGCTTCACGGATTGTGCAGCGTATTTCTGAAATCAGACAGCGATCGCCTCGGCAAAAAATTAATCTCTTGCACCTAATGCGATCGCCAAAAGCCCAAGGCAATAGTTTTGGTCGTGCTCAGCGTCCGATCAAGAATCATTATGAATTTCAACCTTTTAACTGGCCAAAGGCTTGTTGGGGTGGAGATTTACGCGCATTACTCGAAGCATCTGATCCGCTGACACGTCAAGCTCTGCTCAAGGATTGGGGTGGCACAACTACTGCTGATCGCTCTGACTGGAAACAAATTGTGCAATCTGGATTGAATGAGGGTTGGTATCAGATTACGTTTGGTGATGTCGAAAAGGTCGAACAACTCCCCGATCGACGAACTGCTACATATATTCGTCCCCGCCAAATGGAAGGAATCTTGCAGTTAACAGCAGATTTTATTATTGATGCTACTGGATTAGATGCCAAAGTGGAGACCAATCCCCTTTATGCTGATCTACTCGATTGTTACAGCATTCCCGTCAACGCTCTGGGCAGACTAAATGTGACTAATGATTTTGAGATTGCAGAACTGCGTAATGACGGTGGTGGTAGAGTTTATGCATCAGGCGCAGCGACTTTGGGTAGCTCCTATGCCGCAGTTGATAGCTTTTTAGGTTTGCAGTTTGCGGCTTTGCGATCGGTTGATAGTTTAGTTGTATCTCGCGCTCCCCAGTTGAGTTATCTTAATGGTTGGAATTCTCTTGCTCAATGGTTGAAATGGATAAAAAATCAAGCGCCTTAAAGATTAGAATTGTGGAAACCCTGTTATTAATAAATCTCTAGCTGCCGCAGCCTCTACAGGTCTAGAAAACAAATATCCTTGACAAAACTCACACTTCAATTCTCGGATCTGATCTAGCTGTTCTTTCGTTTCCACTCCTTCTGCGATCGTCAACATGCCCAAACTCTTAGCCAGTGCAATAATAGCCTTAACAATCTCAGTATTTTTGCCGTTTTTGCCCATTCTCATTACAAAGGAGCGATCGATTTTAAGATGATTAATTGGAAGACGATGTAGATAACTCAAAGAGGAATAACCCGTACCAAAATCATCAATGCTTAATTGAATCTGGCGATCGCGCAATTGCGAAATAATTTTTCCTGCAAATTCAGCATTCTCCATAATGTCGCTTTCCGTGATTTCTAGCCTTATAGAGCTTCCATTAATCCCGACTTCTTGAAGAATATTATCAATCTGCTTGAGCAATTCAAAGCTCATAAAATGCTTTACAGAGAGATTAACACTCACTGTTAAAGACTCTTGGGCAATACCTTCATCTCGCCAATCACGCAATTGCTGACAAGCTTGGCGTAATACAAATAAATCAATCGCCATTACTAAAGCAGTTTCTTCAGCGATCGGGATAAACATATTGGGGGCTATTAAATTTTTCCCTGGATGATTCCAACGCACTAGAGCCTCAAAAGAGCTGATTTGTTTAGTATCTAAGCTAATGATTGGCTGATAATAAGCCACGAGTTCATTGCGCTCTAAAGCATGTCTCAGCTCAGATTCTAGCTGAAAGTTGTGGAGAGCACGGCTATGCATTGTTTGCTCAAATACCTGATAGCAAGCTTTTCCATTCGCTTTAGCTCGATACATTGCTGTGTCAGCATCACGCAAAATATGTTCGGGTTGTTTGTAAATAGCACTACCCATAGCAATACCAATACTTACATTCGTAAATACTTGATAGTCGCCAATTTGAAATGGGGCAGCTAATTCTCTCAGAATATTGTTAGCAATTTTGACTGCGTCAGAGTTCTTTTCGACATCTGGTAACAAGATAGCAAACTCATCTCCACCCAAACGGCAAAGCATTGTCCCAGGACGTACACAAAGCTCAATTCTTCTGGAGATCGAAACTAATAGCTGATCTCCAACTAAATGTCCTAAAGAGTCGTTAACAGCTTGAAAGCGATCGCAGTCTAAAAACAAAACCGCAAAAAGATAGCCAGCCTTTTGGTTGACTTGTTGGAGTAATTGCTCCAAACGTTTCATAAACCAAGTTCGATTTGGTAACCCCGTGAGCACATCATGCAAAGCCAGATGCAACAAACGCTCTTGAACTTGCAAGCGTTCAGCAATTTCCTGCTCCAATTGAGCAGTCCTCTGGCGTACACGCTGTTCTAGTTCAGAATTTAGTTGGCTAATTTCTTTTTGGGCTGCACGTAAACTTAAATGGGTTTGAATGCGGGCTAAAACTTCTTCTAATTGAAATGGTTTAGTGATGTAGTCCACCCCCCCAACACTAAAAGCCTTCACTTTATCTAATACTTCATCTAAAGCACTTAAGAAAATTACGGGGATATCACAGGTTTGCTCATTCGCTTTTAGCCTCTGACAAACTTCATAGCCATCAACATTTGGCATCATAATGTCTAATAAAATCAAATCTGGCTTAGCCGCTTGGGCTACAGTCAAAGCCATTAATCCTTCGGTGACACTACGGACTTTATAGCCTTGCTCAGTCAACGTTGTCGATAGAAATCGCAAGTTGTTTGGCATATCATCAACTATTAATATATCGCCACTATAATTTCTAGTCATTATTTATTCGTATCCATATGGCGATCATTTAACTATTTGCCAAAAACCTGCTGAGTCGAATCCATGATTTGATTGTAGCAAAAATTATCGATAAGACTGATTAAAGCATGAATTAAAATAGTATTGTTTTCTGG
The DNA here is from genome assembly GCA_044354985.1 of Pseudanabaena sp. Classification (GTDB taxonomy): domain Bacteria; phylum Cyanobacteriota; class Cyanobacteriia; order Pseudanabaenales; family Pseudanabaenaceae; genus Pseudanabaena. Next base: position 21,681 of record JBIKYZ010000011.1, read on the forward strand.
TATTGATTTGATCAATTCAGTAATTAAATCATTGTCAGCTAGCATTGCAGCTTGATGGAGTTCCTTAATCCAACTATCAGGCATTTGTAACAAGGAGTTCTTGAGATTAGCTTCTAAGTTTTCTAGATCATCTACAGCCCTGTTATTAAGGCGACGATTGCTTTCATCTTCGTACAAATAAGTTAAACCTAGATACTCAGCCAATTTGTCAAAAATAAGTGCTTCCCGAAAAGGCTTACGCACAAAATCATCACAACCTGCGGAGAGGATAATTGTTCGTTCTTCTTCCAAGGCACTTGCCGTTAAGGCAATAATCACAGTTGCTTGCCCCTTTAAATGGGATTTAATTTGACGAGTTGCTTCATATCCATCCATAACAGGCATTCGCATATCCATCCAGATTAGGTGAGGCTCCCAGTCATTCCAAATAGCGATCGCCTCAGCCCCATTTTCGGCTTCACGGACTTGGAAACCTACAGCTTCTAGAATTTTGACTAATAAATGCCGACTTTCCCATCGATCTTCTACGACGAGGAGGCGATATTCTGGCTGGTCAGGAGCTAAACCGATGATATAGCGATCGCTGATTTGCCTTAATGGGACAGGAGAAGATAACGCCTCCACTGGGATATCAACTTGAAAGATACTGCCTTCACCTAACCGACTACTGACTGTAATCTGACCTCCCATGAATTGAGCAAATTTAAGACTGATAGGTAATCCTAGTCCAGTTCCTTCCGAAGACTTCTTCCCTATGTCTGTCTGTTCAAATGCTTCAAATATTTTCTCTAAATAATTGGCTGGGATACCCGCTCCAGTATCTTCTATTGTAAATTTTAAGATGGTTTGGGTCGTCTCTTGAGTCGGGGATGACAGAGGGGAACCTGTTGCTAACGATTTAGTTACGTCTTTAGTTAAGCTATTAATTACATCAATGGATAGAACTATCGAGCCCTGACTGGTAAATTTGATTGCATTACTCAATAGATTTATTAAGATTTGACGAAGTTTTCCTTCGTCGGTGCTAATCCATTGAGGAACTGCTGGCGATCGCTTGAAAATCATTTGTAATGACTTATCACTAACCTTAAGGCGAAACATTTTTTCTAACGTTTCTAGAAGATGGTACAGATCAAAACTAGTGATGTTTAAGGTGATACGTCCTGATTCAATTTTAGACATATCTAAAACATCATTAATAAGTTCCAATAAATGTTCGCCACTGTCATGGATGATCTTGAGATAGGAGCGATGATTTTCTTTGAGCGAGCTATCACGAACCATTAGTTGCGCAAAGCCCAAAATTGCATTTAATGGTGTCCGCAATTCATGACTCATACTCGCCAAAAATTGACCTTTAGCTTGGTTGGCGGCTTCGGCAGCTTGTTTTGCTTGTTTGAGTTGTTGCTCGACTTTTTTGCTTTCTGTAATATCACGGGCGACCCAAACCACGCTCTCAGTATCAATAGGAGAGATGCTGGCATTCCACCAAAATCCTTGTTCGGCAGAGGCAAGATAATATTCAAGATTTAGAGTTTGCTGACTCTCTAAAACCTGTTGCACATAACTAGTAAATAATGCAGCCTGTTCAGGAGAGAATAACTCCGCAGGTAGTTTGCCAATTAATTCATTTGGATCATGCCAAACTGGGTTTCTGCGCGTTTTAGGAATCTTAAGAACACGTCCTAAGCGATCGCGTACTAAGATCACCTCATCCATCGCCGCAAATAATGCTTGCATTTCGGCATTGGTAACTCTGAGCCTTTCTTCTGCCTGTTTGTGGTCTATGCCTATCGCGATCGCATTCGCGAGCAAATCTATAGTCTGAATATCTGTATCTAAATGCGACAGAGAAACCATCAGGATTACGCCAATGATCCTACCTTTAACCATCAAAGGATGACCTACCAAAGACACAATCCCTTTTTCCTGCAACCACATTTGATCGGATTCACTCAGATCTGCCAAGATCTGATCAGTCAAAAGTGGCTGAAACAGTCCTTGGGTAATCGACCAAATTTGGTCTTTTGTGATTAGATTGCAGAGGCGATCGCTATCTGATTTGTTGTAATTTCCTGCGCTGACTTGTAAATTCAAATCATTTCCAAAAGCATTGACAGTCCAAATCTGAGCAAAGGAGACATGCATATGTCGCCATAGAGATTCGACAAAGGCTTGTAGAACCTCTTCTAATGTGAGTAGCTGTGTCGATGCAGAGCCAATCTCAGCCATTAAAATTGATATATGTACGCGCTCTAAAAGTTCAGCTTCGACTTGCTTGCGATCGCTAATATCAAAAATTGCTCCATCTAACCACAACAATTGATCGCTTTCAGTGAATGCTCCCTGACCTTTTTCATACAGCCAACGAATATTGCCTTGGGCATCAGTAATTCGATATTCTAAAACAAAAGGTTCTTGACAAGCTATGCTTTCCCAAATAACCCTTTCTACCATGTCTTGATCTTCAGGGTGAATAATACTTGCCCAACTGCGAACTTGATTTGAAATAAAGTCCTTGGCTTTATAGCCAGTTAGCTCGTCAACAGCACCACCAATAAATATCATTTTCCAATCGCGATCATAAGCACATCGATAAACAATTCCCGAAAGATTAGAAACTAGACTGCTAAATTTCTCTTCAGACATTTGCAGTTCTGTCATCCGCTCTTTAATTCGCAATTCGAGAGCTTGATTATCCCCCTCTAGTTCGTTAAAAGACTGCTTTAATTGAGCCGCCATCCGATTAAAGGATTGGGAGAGTATATTCAGTTCATCTATTTCTGCTGATGGAACGTCCCGATCCAACTCACCATTTGCTAAAGCTTGACTCGCTAAAGTTAAGCGTCGCAATGATTTGTTGATATATTGAGTGGTAAAAACAGCTAAAGCGATCGCTCCAGCTAATGATAGACAAGCAAGCAAAATCGTTGTTTTCCGCTTGGTATCAAGTTGTTCAGTAAAGTCAGTCTCAGGCATTATCACGGCGATCAACCAGTTAAGGTTATATTCATCGCGATAGGGCATTACTTTGAGAAATATATTCTTCCCTTCAACCGAAAACTTTAAATTCTGCTCTGTGTTAATTTGCTCCAAGCTACCAACTTGTTGCTCTATATGCCCAGCCGCCGCCCGAAGCATAGGTTGACTACTATCTTTAACTAGCAATCTCTGTATTTTTTTGCGATCGCTATCAACTTCATAGGGCTTTTCCGCAGTTGAGCTAGCTACCAATAAGCCTGAAGGTTCGAGGATAAAAGCTTGTCCTGATTTACCAATTTTCAACTCCCCTAGAAATTTATTAATATTCTCTAAAAACAGATCAGCGCCTAAAACGCCGATTCTCTCTCCATTAGAACTATATACAGGTAAACTAGCAGTTATAACTTGTTCAGGCAAAGTAGAATCTTGATAAATCGGACTCCAGATCGGTTTATTGCTTTGCAAAGCGACCTGATACCATGGGCGTTGACGAGCATCATAGAATTCGGATTTTCCTTTGAGTCCGATCCGATTTCCTTGAGAATCGAGGCTGTAATAGTAACGCTGAAAGCCATTGATATTAATTGCTAGTTGGAGAGACTGAAATGGATTTTGAGCTTTATCTAATCGAGTAATCCCTACAAATTCTCCTTCTTTTTCGCCTCCATAATAGATCCAAGAAACTGTAGGAAAATTTTGTATCTGATTCCAAAGATAGAGCTCACTAGCTTTACCTTGGGTTTTTAATATTCCTTGCCGCACTGCATCAGCATTGATTTTATTAATTAAATGCGGAGTTTCCAAATGTGAAGAGAGCTTCTGTTTAATGCGATCGCTAATTTCATTTTGCAGTTGTCCGACTAAATTTGTGATTGTTTCCTGCTCACTCCGCCAAGACAACCACGCCATCAATCCCGATATACCAACGATCAAGATCGCAAACTGACCGATCAGAATAAACTTAAGAGATAATTTTCGAGATTTGCGAGGCTGGACGACGGGGAGGCGATCGCTCATTATTTTGCTCTGTACTTAATTAATAAAGAGTTTAAATCCTTCTTTAATTCCTCCGTTTTTGTGAAAAGACAAAAAATTATCGTGCTAGAGCACTTAGGAACTGTTGCAATCGTCCTAAGAATGACCCAGATTGTTTGCCAGTCTTTTGCTTAAATAAACGATCAATGTCTTCACTAGATGGTCTTTGAGCTACCTCAGCCATCGACTGCATTCCCTCTTCGGTTTGTTGCCATACTTGCCATGTTTGCGGGTAGCTGCGCCATAATGCACCAAGTTCTAGCGGTTTGATATAATAGGCTGTCTCGAAAGTACTTAAAAAGCGATCTCGCATTTGTCTGGCAGCAAGCCCTAAACCCACTTCACTATTTTCTAGTCGAGGATTGAGCATTACAAATGGGCGATCGCCTGCTAGCTGAGCTAACTTTTCCACCAGTTCAACTTCAACCGAAGTTGGCTCGATTATGAGAAATGCTTGATCTTCTTCGCGAATAGCTCTGCGTCCTTCGTTGACACCGCGCACGGATACATCAAGATCCGCCCATTCGCGCTTGGCTAGAGCCGCAGCCCCTGCATCAGAGAAAATAGCTTGCCAAGCTTTACCATAGCGTTGATTAAAACTAGCCGCAAACTCATAGGCGATCGGCATCACTTTGAGTTCTGGAAACCGTAGATCGGCAATTACACGATTTGCGCCATCTGCGATCGCTTGATGTGTAGCTGCGATCGCTTGTTCAGTAGCATCTTCTAAATTGTCAGGCAGTAAGATTGGCTCTTGAGTCATAAACTGGATTATCGCTAAAATTATTAGAAATCTGCGAATTATTTTAGCAGGTTGCCAAAAACTTGATTGACAGTCAATTTCAAATTTGGGAAAGTTCGCGATCGTAGAATCTCATTATCCGTAAACTCACAAGACTCATACCATCCGTCTTCAAGATTAAAAACAGTAATTTTGTTCACTAATGGATCGACAACCCAATATTCCAAAATCCCTAATACGCTATACTCGGCACGCTTAGCGCGATAGTCAGTACTTTTAGTTGATTCACTTACGACTTCTATAACTAAGATTGGTGCTGGTTGATTGATTTCGATAATTGCTTCGCAAGTTTGCAGCGATCGCCATTGCTCTCTTGGCATAACCACCAAATCGGGAATCCGACAAGTATCCCATCGACCACCCTTGGGACTACGCACACCAACTAATGCAGGTAAAACTACCCAATCTTGATTTTGTTCAGCAATATCGACTTCAAGGTTTCTTTCCAAAAACTTGATCACCGCACCATGCTGACCAGTTCCCAAACTCATCGGAATTAATTCTCCATTTACCAACTCATAGCACTGCTCAGTACCATCGATATACTTGAGGTACTCCGCAAAATTTAGGCGATCGCTTGCAATAGTCATAGCAAATTTTTAGCAATAACTTCACTTTATTTTAACTTAAAAAGGCAGGGATACGCTTCGCGTAGCCCTGCCTTTTTAAATGAGTAAATTTGGACGATGATTACATCATGCCGCCCATACCACCCATACCGCCCATGCCACCCATACCGCCCATGCCGCCCATTCCAGCAGCACCAGCGCCAGCACCAGCATTCTTCTCTGGCTTCTCGACAACTAGAGCTTCGGTGGTCAACACCATGCCAGCAACAGAAGCCGCATTTTGCAATGCTGAACGGACAACCTTAGCAGGATCGATGATTCCAGTCGCAATCAAGTCAACATATTCGCCTTTGAGTGCATCAAAGCCATGATTGAAGCTCATGCCCTTGACCTTTTCAACGACGACAGTACCTTCTAGCCCAGCGTTATCGCTGATTTGACGAAGAGGAGCAGACAGAGAGCGAGATACGATTTCAGCACCGATCGCTTCTTCGTTCTTCAAAGTTGCTTTGAAACCTATAAGTTCAACCGCAAGGTGGGCAAGAGTTGCACCACCACCAGGAACGATACCTTCTTCAACCGCTGCACGGGTGGAGTTTAGAGCATCTTCGATGCGAAGTTTGCGATCCTTAAGTTCAGTTTCAGTAGCAGCACCGACCTTGATTACAGCTACGCCACCAGACAGCTTAGCAATGCGCTCTTGTAGCTTTTCTTTGTCATAGTCTGAGTCGCTGAGATCCAATTCCTTACGGATTTGAGCAACACGTTTGTCAATATTGGACTTATTAGCAATGTCAGAGACGATGGTGGTTTTGTCCTTAGAAATAGTGATCTTGCGAGCAGTACCGAGCATTTCGAGGGTAGCTGCGCTAAGTTCCAAACCAGTATCTTCAGAGATAACTTGACCATCGGTGAGTACGGCAATGTCTTGCAACATCGCTTTACGGCGATCGCCAAAACCAGGAGCTTTAATTGCCGCGATATTCAGAGAACCTCTCAGCTTGTTCACAACTAGAGTTGCCAAAGCTTCGCCTTCAACATCTTCAGAGATGATGACTAAAGGAGAACCAGAACGAGCTGCTTTTTCAAGAATGGGAACGAGGTCTTGAATAACATTGATTTTCTTGTCTGTAATCAAGATTTTGGCATTCTCAAATTCCACCAACTGACGTTCGTTGTCAGTGACGAAATAAGGAGAGATATAACCGCGATCAAGTTGCATACCTTCAACAACTTCCAATTCGGTTGTAAGGGATTTCGATTCTTCAACGGTAATTACGCCATCTTTGCCAACTTTGTCCATGGCATGAGCAATCATTTCGCCAATCTCAGCATCATTTCCAGATGAGATTGTAGCGATTTGGGCGATTTCGGCATTGGAGTCAACAGCTTTTGCTTTTTGAGCAATTACATCAACTAAATGAGCAACAGCCTTTTCGATTCCACGACGAACACCGACTGGGTTTGCACCTGCGGCAACGTTCTTCAAACCTTCGCGAATCATTTCTTGAGCCAAAACGGTAGCGCTGGTGGTTCCATCGCCTGCTACATCATTGGTTTTGGAAGCAACTTCACGAATTAGTTGAGCGCCAGCATTTTCTAGGGGATCTTCTAATTCAATTTCTTTGGCGATGCTCACACCGTCATTGATGATTTGAGGAGCGCCATATTTCTTTTCGAGAACTACGTTACGTCCTTTTGGTCCAAGGGTGACACGAACAGCGTCAGCCAGTGCGTTCACACCACGCTCAAGGGCGCGGCGAGACTCTTCATCAAATACTACAATTTTTGCCATGTTTTTTTATTGGTTAATTGGTAATTCGTAATTCGTAATTCGTAATTAGGCTTTCAGCCCTATTCAACGATCGCGAGAATATCTCTTTCAGCAAGTAGTAAATAATCTACGTTTTCGATTTTGACTTCAGTACCTGCATACTTGGAGTACAAAACTTTATCGCCAGCTTTGACTTCTAGTGCAACACGAGTACCTTTGTCATTACGAGAGCCAGGTCCTACGGCAGTTACTTCACCTACTTGAGGTTTTTCTTGCGCTGTATCTGGCAAGAAAATGCCGCCTACGGTCTTTTCTTCTTTAGTTGCTACTTTGACCAATAGGCGATCGCCTAGGGGTTGCAATGTACCAGTATTTAGGGTTAACGATGCCACTATGCCATACCTCCTTAAAATCTAATCAGAGTGGACTTTGCAAGTAATGACTTAAGGTTGACTTTGATCTCTCTTTTGGTCACAAATTGCGTGCTTTAGCACTCTGTCTCACTGAGTGCTAATATACTGCGAAATGAGTATGGGACTAGATCGGCTTACCGTACATTGCTTGCGGCGCGAATCCAAAAACAAGGGTGACGCTTTGCGTCACCCTTGTTTTTCAGTAATAATTGCATCTAACGGCACGTCCCAAATATCACTGGGAATCGCATCTATATAAAAATCATCAAAAATTATTCCTGCCTTAAATCCTGTTGAGTTAGGCAACCAGCGATCGTAAAAGCCGCCACCATAGCCCAATCGATAGCCTCGGCGATCGCAAGCTACCGCAGGTATCAAAATTAGATCGATATTGTCTAAATCCATAAGTGGCAAGTCATGGCGCGGCTCAAGGATGCCAAAGGCTCCCGATCGCATATTGCTCTGAAAATCGGCGATCGCGACTTGATGCCAAATGAGATCTTTTTCTACACAGCGCGAAAATCCCCAAGTTTTGTCAGGAAATCTTTGCCAAAGCTGATTTAAGTCTGGCTCTTGGCGAAAACTCGTAAAAGCCAAAATCTTTTGGGCTTGTTGGAAAATCTGCCAATTTGCAATGCGATCGCATATTGCTTGACTTTTTTGTTGCCAAATTTGCTCAGGGATTTGGCGGCGTTGGGTGAGCAAGTCTCGTCTAAGTTGTTTTTTTGTTTGTGGGAATTCTGGCATATGGCGATCGCTAGGCAAAAGAAAACTATAAATGCCCAGATCTCCGACTTTTTGTATGCTTGTCAAAGGTAACTTATACTTTTCGAGAAAAAGTCGGAGATCTCAACTTTACTTAGACTAACCGACTTAGTTGATCAGGTTTACGAGTTCCATTCTGTTTCAATGCGCTCTAGGTCTTTGACTGCGCCGAGTTGTTGATAGATGGTTTTGGCTTGGTCGTAATATTGTTGAGCAAGAGTCAGGTTGCCGCGTTGTTTTTCGAGTAGAGCAAAATCAAAATTCCCTTCAGCAATGAGAGCTAATCCGCCTAATTCAGTACTCAATTGCAAAGACTGCCTGTAGAGAGCTTCTGCCGCATCCCAGTTGCCTCGTTTGCGCTCGATGTCTCCCAATACTCCCCAAGAAATTGCCATACCCGCGCGATCGCCTAATTCAGTACGCAATTGCAAAGATTGCCTGTAGAGAGATTCAGCCGCATCCCAGTTGCCACGATAGCTCTCGATTCCTCCCAATGATCCCCAAGTCATTGCCATACCCGCAAGATCGCCTAATTCTTCTTCAACTACTAAGCATTGCCTATAAAGAGATTCCGCCGTATCCCAGTTGCCGCGATTACTCTCGATGTCTCCCAATACTCCCCAAACTTCTGCCATACCCGCGCGATCGTCTAATTCAGTACGCAATTGCAAAGATTGCCTGTAGAGAGATTCCGCCGCATCCCAGTTGCCGCGATTGCTCTCGATGTTTCCTAATACTCCCCAAATATAAGCAATACCTTCTCGATCTTCTAATTCTTCTGTAATTTGGAGAGATTCTTTATAAAGTCCTTCCGCTTTATCCCAATAGCCGAGGAACTTATACATATAAGCCAAGCTATTTAGCGAATAAGTCAGATCGGATTTGCGCTTATATTTTTTTTGTAATGTAATAGCCCTCATCGAATATGTTTCTGCTAGAACAGTTTCCCTTTCGCGATCGTCCGTTACACCCTTCCAAACTCTCTCCGCATAAAGCTTACCTAACTGAGCATAAACTGGTTCCGTATTAGCGCTATCACTTCCCCATGTCTTAATTGCTTCTGCAAGCGAATCTTCTAATTGTTTTACGGAAAGAACTGAACTTGATTTTTGAGGATTATCAATTGGCTTGAATATCGGGTCTTTATCAGCATCATCAGCTATTGGGAAATCCAACTTCGCAAACCCAAACGTAAACGTACCACCACCGCGCCAACTCCAAAAATCGGGCGCTTTTTTAGCAACCTCGACTAATAATGCCGAAGGCAACCACAACACAATTGGCAAAGGATAACCCCGCAAAGCCTCCCGCGTCCATTGCAAATAGCCCAAAAAGCTATCTAACTTCTCGCGATTACTCGCACCTAAATTACTTAACTTCTCTGCTCCAAATACCGTCGCGATCGCCTGTATATTTTTATCAATCTTGCCATCAATCAAAGCCTGCAACAAACTCGGCTCCTCAAGATTCAACGCCAACCGATAGATCCGTACCCCCTCCGCCTCTAACTCCGACTCATAGCGGCTAATCACCTCCTGTTTCAGAGCAGAGTTATCACACACAGCGATCAAAATCTGTAACGTTCCCAATCCAGCCTCAAGGGATACGACTAGGCGATCGTATTCATCTTCATTTTTTTCATTGAGAACGATTAGATTTGACATAAATTTTCTGCTGCGTTTGTTGGGAGAGATCCCCCCCAGCCCCCCTTAAAAAGGGGGGAGAATCTTCTTCTTTTCTTCTTCCCCCTTTTTAAGGGGGATTGAGGGGGATCAGATCAACTTCTCAATCTTCAACTGTTCTACAATTAAAGGATGCACATCATACCAACTCTCATGATTGCGATATTCGATCGCCACCACCGTATGTAACAAATCCAAAAATGCTTGCTCCTTAGGATTTTCGGGAATATATTTATTATAGACCTGCACTAAAATCTCGCGATCGGTCTTACTCAATCCCAACTGAATATCATTGCGTGACTTATCCAAGGACTCTTGCAAAATCTCCATATCAATCCGCACATGATCGATATTTTGATTTTTCCTTGCCATCCGCCTTAGCCTTACCAAAACCTCACTACAACACCTTTGGGTAATTCGGATCACATCGCGTAACACTCCACCACTGCTCAAAGCAATTTTTTCGACAATGCCATCCTCTAAAAGCTCTGCATCAATACGCCGAGTTAATACCGATTGCAATACCTGCATCGCCGCAACTTCGGGCTTACCATCAGGCTGATGACTCGCACCCTTTGCATAGAGTTTTAAGACGGGCATCACAAAAATTTCATTGCCAGTTTCATCCTCAATATGTTTCCTCAAAACCCCCTCGCGGATTGTCGCGATCGGCAAAGTATAGATAATGATAAATTTTGGTTCTAGTAACGCTTTTAAATTCCGTTGAAAGATCTCATCGACTTCCTCAAGATCGAATTTATCCAAATCATCAACAATTACCAGAATTTCTTGCTTAGTTGCTAACTTAATTTCTGTAGCGATCGCATTCAAAGTATCAATCAAATCACGGAAATTTTGCGTGAACTTAGTCTTAATCTCTTCCTTAGTACTTTGTTCGGTTGAAAGCTTGCCTTTGATTATCTCAAACAAAGCTATCCCAACACTCGTTTGACCTGAAACACCCACAGTCTCGGTCGTGGTGCGTTCCTTAAACCAATCAAAAAAAGCTTTTTTCTTATCTTCAGCTATTTGCACATTATCCCGTTCCGCCTTTTCCATCATTTTCAAGGCGATTACAAACAGAATATTGATATGGTTAACCTCTTTCATCTGAATTAGATCAGAAATAGAGAAAAATACTGTAAAAAAACGATCCTGCATGATCTGCGAAAATTCAAATAGTAGCGTTGATTTTCCACAGCCACGATGCCCCCGCAAACATAAATTGATTAGTACTTTCGTTGCAGTCTAAAACTTTCTGCTCTAAGCGATCAATACAATCACTACCATGTTCTACCAAAAAATTTTTGCGCTCCTCTTCCGTAAAAAGCGGCTGCAACTGCAAATTACGCGAAGCTGCTTGAAATTTATCAATGCGATCGCTCATACCTTTTGTCTCATGCACTCACAGAATTCATCTAGCGCCTAGAGCTTAACCCTAAACTGCAAACTTATCCTAGCAGTTTACCAGAAGGTTAGAAGATTGGCTGTCCATTACAATCATCAGATATTCGTTTGTCTGGCAACCAACTCCCATAGAGCCAATCAAGATTACAATATGTTAAGCAAACATAATGACAGTAAAGATCCAGCAAACAAGACATGAAAGCAGCGATTATTGGTGCAGGCTTGGCGGGTATGAGTGCGGCAGTCGAACTCAGCGAGCAGGGCTATGAAGTAGAACTTTTTGAATCTCGTCCCTTTGTGGGCGGCAAAGTCAGCAGTTGGCTGGACAAAGACGGCAACCATATCGAGATGGGCTTGCATGTTTTTTTTGGCTGCTATTACAACCTGTTTGCCCTCATGAAAAAAACAGCTGCATTCGAGCATCTCCGCCTCAAGGAACATACCCATATTTTCGTAAATCCAGGTGGTAAACAAGCAGCCCTTGATTTTCGTAACTTTGGCGGCGCACCCTTTCATGGGCTGAAGGCATTTGTGACTACAGGACAATTACCACTGAAGGACAAAATCCAAAATGCGATCGCGATCGGCAGGAGTCCTTTAATTCGCGGCTTAGTCGATCATGTTGGCGCAATGAAGGAAATCCGCGCCCTCGACAACATCAGCTTTAAAGATTGGTTTTTAGGCATGAGTGGATCTCAAGCCAGTCTCGACCTGATGTGGGATGCGATCGCCTATGGTTTAGGCTTCATCGACTGCGAAAATATTTCCGCTAGATGTATGCTCACCATCTTCCAATTTTTTGCATCGAGAACTGAAGCTTCGATTTTGAGAATGCTCGAAGGCTCACCCAATGATTTTTTGCATAAGCCTATCGTCAAACATATTGAATCCAAAGGTGGGAAAATCCATTTACGTCGTGGTGTACGTGAAGTTCTCTTTGAAGGAGAAGGTGACGATACTCGCGTTACAGGCTTGATCGTTGGCAAGGAAGACGGCGAAGAAATTGTGACGGCTGATGTGTATATCTGTGCGACTGATGTACCTGGAGTCAAGAGAATCATCCCTGAGAAATGGCGGGTCTGGTCTCAGTTTGACAATATCTATAAGCTAGATGCGGTGCCTGTAATTACTGTACAGCTACGCTTTGATGGTTGGGTTACTGATATTGATAATTTGCTTTATGCCATTAAAGTAGATTTTTCCACCTTTGCTGATTTGGCGATTACCAGCCCCACTGACTATTATAAAGAAGGAGAAGGCTCTTTATTGCAAGTCGTGATCACGCCTGCGGATGATTACATTAAGCTCAGCAATGAAGCGATCGTTGAGAAGATGATTGCTCAAGTCCATGAGATTTTCCCTTCATCCAACAAGTTGAATGTCACTTGGTCAAGTGTTGTCAAACTTGCCCAGTCCCTATATCGCGAAGCTCCAGGACAAGATCCCTTCCGTCCCGATCAGGCTACACCTGTAAAGAATTTCTTTCTTGCAGGTAGCTATACGATGCAGGACTACATCGATAGTATGGAAGGTGCAACGCTTTCAGGCAAGATGTGTGCGGCGGAAGTGATTAAGAGTAAGCAGTTAGCGAAAGTATAGAAAAAAGAACCGTGCATTGCACGGTTCTTTTTTGGTAAGAACTATGGATTTGCCACTTATTTACCATCCCAATTACGTAGCACCGATCGCTAATACCAATCGGTTCCCGATGGAAAAATTTCGCTTGCTGTATGAGATGCTGCTGGCGGATGGAGTGGCGCGACCTGAGCAATTTTTTCGACCAGAGTTACCAGAATTAGATGCGATCGCGTTAGTTCATGATCGCAAATACGTGGACGCATATTGGACAGGAAATCTTGATCCTAAGGCTCAGCGCAGGATCGGATTGCCTTGGAGTCCAGAGCTTGCCGATCGCACCAGAATCGCTGTGGGCGGCACATTATTAACTGCACGGCTAGCCTTAGCCCATGGTTTAGCTTGCAATACGGCAGGAGGAACTCATCATGCTTTCCCTAGCTATGGTTCAGGATTTTGTATATTTAATGATCTTGCGATCGCCTCGCGAGTATTACTAAAAGAAGGACTGGTAAAAAAAATCCTGATTGTGGATTTGGATGTACATCAAGGCGATGGCACGGCTCTAATTTTTCAGAACGAGCCAAATGTATTTACCTTCTCCATGCATTGCCAGATTAACTTTCCATCAATTAAACAAATCAGCGATCGTGATGTGCCTCTGCGCGAAGGAATGGAAGATGATGAATATTTACGCACTCTTGCAGCCTATTTGCCAGATTTATTAACTGAATTTCAGCCCGACTTAGTACTTTACGATGCAGGAGTAGATCCGCACATAGGCGATCGCCTTGGCAAACTCGCTCTCACTGATGCAGGTATATTTCGCCGCGATATGCAGGTTTTGAGTACTTGTGCCGCTCAAGGTTTTCCTGTTGGCTGTGTGATCGGTGGTGGTTATTGCGAAGATATGCGATCGCTAGTTTATCGGCATTCCCTATTGCATCGTGCTGCCAGTGAAGTATATCGTCAATACCGTCTATAGGTTATACCTTTGAAGAAAAACTATGGGCTTTGAGAATTGCTGCTACTAGAAATGCGTAGGAAATACCGCCAACTATCGCCAAAAGCCAAAAACTTACTAATGCGCTTGTATTCCAAAGGGCATGAAGCAAAGCCGAACTGAGATATCCAATCGTCAGAATTTGCCAACGGCGAGAAGGTTTCATAATGCTTAGACCGATAAAATAGCCGAAATAACCGCTATAAGCCATATGTCCTGCCACTGAGCCAAGCACACGGGGAATCAACAATTGCAACCCCGTAAGCTCAGCAATTTCTAAACTACCTGCCTGATTAGAGATACTTTGGACAATACTCGGCACATATAGCCCCAAAGTTTCCGTTAATGTAAAACCCACTGCCGAAGCCGCACCAATCAAAATTCCATCCAATGGCTCACTAATGCCAAAACGCGATCGCCATTTCTTTCCAAATCGCAAACCCATAAACCAAAGTGCAAATATTGGCAGAGCCTTGAGCAGCTCCTCCATTAAGCCTGCTCCAAAAAACATTGCAATCAATACACTGATAAAGCTAACCTGCCCTGTCGGCGCAGTACCTGGTAAAACCTTATAAAAAAACCATAAGAAAAGATTCAAAATAGGACTTCTGAGAGTCGCAGCCGTAAATACCGCCGCTCCTAAGATTACCCACCAAGGCTTATTTTTGCCACAAAGTTGATAAACAAAATAATAGGCTGCTAGGCTGATATATACCGAAATCGTTAGATTAAATAATTGAGGTTGCCCTAAAAAAGCAAACATCATCACGACAAAACCGACCGTTAAAATTCCTGGGAAGAGATAAGCTTTTTTCCAAAGATCATTACCCTTTGAGAAAATTGGTAATAGCTTTGTCAGTGTAATGCTTGTAATTTGCGATCGCGGACGCAGCCTATGATTAGTTTCTAAAGTTGTCTCAGGGCTAGTCTCTAGTTCAAAAACAAATTGAGGACCATCTTTAGTTAACTGAATGCGATCGCCATGCTTAAGCGGATAGCAGCTATATAAACGGCGATCATTGATAAATGTGCCATTGGCGCTGTCGAGATCGCAAATTTCCCAGCCCTCAAACTTTTGTCTTACAAAGATTGGTCGGATCTCGGCATGACGACGAGACACTGAGCCATACATA
The DNA here is from genome assembly GCA_044354985.1 of Pseudanabaena sp. Taxonomy (GTDB): domain Bacteria; phylum Cyanobacteriota; class Cyanobacteriia; order Pseudanabaenales; family Pseudanabaenaceae; genus Pseudanabaena. Next base: position 36,821 of record JBIKYZ010000011.1, read on the forward strand.
TTGATATCAATCGCCACTTCACAAATAGGATCGCGCCCCAAAGTAATCGGTTGATCGTCTAAAGGCACGACAATTTCACTGCGATCAATATTTTGGTGATCGGCAGAAATTTGCTTGAGAAAAGCTATAGCAGTAAGGCGATCATACATAGCTTCATTTATATCATTAGTATGTAGTATGTGCCTCGTAGCCCAGCACTCAAGTGCGGGCTAAAAGCTCAAACCCGTTGAAACGGGTTAATTAACATTATTGTTTAGTCCACTGAAGTGGACTTGAGCTTTTAGCCAAGAACTTGAGTTCTTGGTTTATTGGCGATCGCTTTTACTAGATCAGAATTCTCTCTATATCTAACTCTGAAGCTGCAAGAGCAAGTTGCGAAATATCATGTAAATCCTTGACATAAGGCAGAATTCCCAAAACAGGAACCGAAGCAAGACGAGAAATCATCTGCGGCGGTGCAAGTTCTTCAATCTCTTCGGTCGTATAGACTTGAGAACAACTCAGCACGATTCCTCGGAGCTTCACCTTTTGCAGATTTGCTAAGGCAACATTGGCGATCGCTTGAGAGATGGCTCCCAAACGCACAGGTACAACTAAAATTGCCTCCAAAGCCCAATCTCGCGCCAAATCTGCCACGATATAATCATCTGTAATCGGTGACCCCAATCCGCCCATCGATTCCACCAGCAAACATTCTTTTTGTTCTTGTAGTTTTTGGAACTGTTGCCAAATCAAAGCTAAATCAATCGGTTTCTCCTCCTTATAAGCCGCGATCGCAGGTGCGATCGGCGTTTCAAAATATAAAGGAGTGATTTCTGCAAGGGTTTGAGAAAGATTAAAAGTCTGATTGTAAAACTCGCGATCGCCTTCTCCCGATTGCAAAGGTTTATAAATGCCTAGAGATGTACTAGGCATATTTGGGGATGCATTGCGATCGCAATAGGTCAACCAATAAGCCGCCAAAGCTGCCGTTAACACAGTCTTACCCACACCCGTATCACTACCAACAATCAATAGAGGTTTCGTCATTATGTAAAATTCGAGCTAATATTTGACAAAATTTTGCTAATTTCCATTTGTAAATCGGGAAAAGCAGGGATAGAGATCCGTTGATGCGAGAACATATATCTTCTTTGAGTATAGTTCCCTTTCCCTTGAGCATCACAATAAGGCTCACTATAAGCCTCCAATCGATTATCACCCAAATTAAATAACCAATAATCGCTTATCCCAGCTTCAGCATACATAGCCCCTTTGACATCGCGATCGTAAATTAGCGAAGAATCAGCGATTTCGATTACTAACAGAATATCTTCAGGCAGAGGATGTCCATCTAGGTAGTTATCAGAGCGATCGCGGACAATTACAAAATCTGGCTCAGGCTGACCATCAGGCGGCAACAAAATCGGATCTTGGCAACGAATAATTGCGAGATCGGCAACCAATTTGTTTAACTCTCGATTGACGTTACTGCAACAAACTGTATGCTTTGTTCCCTTCGCAGCCATAAATACAATTTCTCCTCTAATTAACTCAGTCCGAGCTTCATGATTCTCTTTTTGTAAAAGCCCAATATCATCTAGACGATGATATTCTGCGATCGTAAAACGTTTTGTTTGAACTAGCATTAGCGAACCTCCTTAATTGTTTACTATCCCAAACAGCGTAATGATTCCAACATTCCCTTTGCTTTATTCAAGGTTTCTTGATATTCCTTCTCAGGATCAGAATCGGCAACTACACCCGCGCCAGCTTGAACACTAGCAGTTCCATCCTTCGTTACCATTGTCCGAATTGTGATGGCTGTGTTTAGCTGACCTTCAAAGTCATAGTAGCCATAGGCTCCCGCATAAGTGCCTCGGCGATCGCCTTCCAAGTTATGGATAATATCCATAGCTCGAATCTTTGGCGCACCACTCACCGTACCCGCAGGGAAGCAAGCCTGAAGCAGATCCCAAGCTGTTTTTTCGGGACGAATTTCGCCAATGACGTTGCTGACGATATGCATTACATGGGAATAAAGCTCAATCGACATCAATTCATCGACTTTCACCGTGCCACTTTTGCAAACTCGACCAAGATCATTGCGTCCCAAATCCACGAGCATCACATGTTCGGCAACTTCCTTCGGATCGGCGAGTAAATCCTTGGCTAGTTCTGCATCTTCCATAGGTGTTGCACCTCTAGGGCGAGTTCCTGCGATCGGGCGGAGAACTGTGCGCGAGACTCCATCGATTACTTCCGCTTTGACCATGATTTCAGGACTAGAGCCAATTAGCTGCCAATCTTTAAAATTGAAGAAAGCCATGTAAGGCGAAGGATTAACTACCCGCAAGGAGCGATACAAACTGAATGGTTCTCCTTTAAACTCTGTCGTCAAGCGTTGTGAAAGGACGACTTGGAAAATATCTCCAGCCTTAATATGCTCTTTGCCCTGCTCTACGGCTTTGCAAAATTTCTCGCGGGTGACATTGCTCGTATAACTTACGGGTGGCTGCAAGCGCGGATTTGTCCAAGTAATTGCTGTTTTTTGGCGATCTAGTGGCGATCGCAATTTATCCACCAACACTGTCAAGCGATCGCAAGCCGATTTATAAGCAGTTTCAGGAGTCTCATCGTTACTCAAATCCGCATAGGCGATCGCCCAAATCTTGCGTTTAACCTGATCGAATACCAGCAAACTATCCACCTGCATCCAGACACCATCAGGTGTGTCACCCTCTTGACAGGGATAAACAGGTACTTTCGGCTCGATCCAATTAATTAATTCGTAGCCCCAATATCCAAACAGTCCTCCCAAACTTGGTGGCAATTCTGGTAAATGCACAGGTTTAATCGACGCAAGGCAATTATTTAAATGCTGAAACGGGTTGCCAAAAAACTCTTTTACCTTGCCATCACGAAATGTCTGCGTGGTGCGATCGCCTCTTGCTTCTAGTACCCATAGAGGAGCGCAACCCAATAAGCTATAACGCCCAAGCCTTTCGCCGCCTTCCACTGACTCTAATAAAAAGCTATATGGCTGACCTTGACATACTCGATACCAAGCCGACACAGGTGTATCAAGATCCGCAACCAGTTCCATATATACAGGTACAAAGTTGCCCTGCTTAGCAAGTTCAATAAAGTCAGAATACTCAGGGAAAATCATGCGATCGGAATTTTTAAATAAATTGCTGCAACTAAATTAAGATTTTATCTTGATTTTCAGCAATGCTTAACAAAAGCTTCTCAAAACCTAAAAGACAAGAGGCGACGCGTCGCGTCGCCTCTCAATAAAAGAAGAAGGCTCGCTTAGCGAGCCTTCTTCTTTTATTTGCTTAAACTTGGTGCAGCCTGAGCCTGTAGACTTGCCAAACGTTTGTTATCACGTTTATTAGCTAGGGCAGGAACCGCATCACGTAGAGTTGTCGCTAACTGAGTCGTAGTCGAATCATAGATTTGAGTCACGATTTTGGGATAGAAGCCAATCCCAATAATCGGAATCAACAGACAAGTGATGATAAATACTTCGCGAGGTTCTGCATCCACAAGATCTTGATGTGATGTGAGTTCAGTATTTTCTTTGCCGTAGAAAATTTCACGCAACATTGATAGTAAATATACGGGAGTTAAAATCACACCCACTGCCATCAGCAATAGAGCAATAACTTTAAATGTACCGCTATAGGCATCGCTAGTGGCAAAACCGACAAAAATCATCACCTCCGCCACAAAACCACTCATCCCTGGCAAAGCTAGAGATGCGAGGGAGCAAGTAGTAAACATCGCAAAGATTTTCGGCATCTGCTGACCAACACCGCCCATCTCATCAAGGATTAAAGTATGGGTGCGATCGTAGGTTGCTCCAACTAGGAAAAATAAGCTCGCGCCAATTAGTCCATGCGAAATCATTTGCAACATTGCACCGCTAGTACCAAGATCGGTAAATGAGGCTAAACCGATCAAAACAAATCCCATGTGTGAGATCGATGAATAGGCAATTTTGCGTTTGAGGCTGCGCTGAGCAAAAGATGTAAGCGCAGCATAAATAATATTCACAATCCCCAATATTACTAAAATTGGGGCAAAGTAAGCATGGGCTTCAGGTAACATGCCAGCATTCATGCGCATCAGGGCATAACCACCCATTTTTAGCAAGATCCCAGCAAGGAGCATGTGCACTGGTGCTGTTGCTTCCCCATGGGCATCAGGCAGCCATGTATGCAATGGAAAGATCGGCAGTTTGACTCCATAGGAAATCAAAAATGCACCGTAGGCTAGCAATTGGAAGGTGAGGGGGTAGTCTTTATTGGCAAGAGCCTGCATATCAAAGGTGACAGTATCACCATAGAATGCCATGGCAAGTCCAGCGACAAGGATAAATAGGGAGCCGATCGCAGTGTAAAGAATAAACTTTGTGGCGGCATATAGGCGCTTATAGCCTCCCCAGATCGATAGCAATAGGTAGACGGGGATTAGCTCTAATTCCCATGTTAGGAAAAACAGCAGCATATCCTGTACCGCGAATACGGCGATTTGTGCGCCGTACATCGATAGCAACAAAAAGTAAAATAAGCGAGGCTTCAGGGTGACGGGCCAGGATGCCAAGATTGCTAATGTGGTGATAAATCCAGTCAGCAAGACCAAAGGCATCGAGAGTCCATCAACGCCCACTGACCAATTTAGCCCCAGTTGTGGAACCCATGAATAGCTCTCAGCGAGCTGGAGGTTGGGGTTGCTGTAGTCATACTTTGTGCAGAAGGCATAGGCGATCGCCGCAAAGTCAATCAGTCCAACTACAAGTGCAAACCAGCGAATGGTTTTGCCGTCACCTTTGTCTGGCACAAAGGCAATCATGAGGGACATAACTATGGGAAAGGCAATGATAAACGTGAGCCAAGGGAAGTTTTCGAGACTTAACATATTCAAAAGTAACCGTTGTAATTACCCACCCATTTTCTAGACAGTCATTTTACCTATGGTC
>JBIKYZ010000132.1:0-14043 GCA_044354985.1 Pseudanabaena sp.
TTCGCAAAAAGTATTTGTATCTATATGTAGCCATGTTTGAGTGGGCATACAATCTTAGCTGGATTGATTTTGATTTCCTTCGTCGTCTTCTTATGCCTCCTTCCACCTATTTACCTAGATGAGCCTTATTGGCATAATGGGTTTAGGGATAATGATTTGTTTTCGGTTGAAAGTTGAAACTCTCATTATCCCTTTTCGCTTAATCCCGCTCTTTCTTTGCTTCAATCTTGTCCAAAGTCCAATGAATTACGGGGAATAGGTGATTGTGAATATTTGGTTATGTTTTTTGTAACGAATACCTGTTTTTGGGAATATCGCTTTATGCTGACTGGCAGGCGACTGCGGGTTTTGATGTAAATGCGAGGATGTGAGCGATGAATAAGGTTATTGGGATTGCGATGTTGACTTTTTTGGCTTGTGGGCAGGTGCAGATAGTGATGAGCGATCGCGTCCAAGCGCAAACAACTCAAGATCGTAAGGCAGAAGCAGATCGACTGAACAAACAAGGGATTCAGCAATGCCAGACAGGTCAATGCGAGGCATCTTTGCAGTCATTTCAGCAAGCATTGATTATCTATCGGGAAATCAAAGACCGTCGCGGTGAGGGAGCAGCGCTGGGAAATCTGGGAAGCGCTTACAAGTCCCTCGGCAAATATGACAAGGCGATCGAGTACCAACTGCAAAGATTAGAAATCGCGCAGGAAATCAAAGACCGTCGCGGTGAAGGAAATGCGCTGGGAAATCTGGGAATTGCTTACTCTTCCCTCGGCAAATATGACAAGGCGATCGAGTACCAACTGCAAAGCTTAGAAATCGCGCGGGAAATCAAAGACCGAAAGGGTGAGGGAGGGTCGCTGGGAAATCTGGGAAACGCTTACTATTTCCTCGGCAAATATGACAAAGCGATCGAGTTCTATCTGCAAAGCTTAGCGATCACGCGGGAAATCAAAGACCGAAACGGTGAGGGAGGGTCGCTGGGAAATCTGGGAAACGCTTACTCTTCCCTCGGCAAATATGACAAAGCGATCGAGTTCTATCTGCAAAGATTAGAAATCGCGCGGGAAATCAAAGACCGTCGCGGTGAGGGATCTGCGCTGGGAAATCTGGGAAACGCTTACGGTTCCCTCGGCAAATATGACAAAACGATCGAGTTCCAACTGCAATACTTAGCGATCGCGCGGGAAATCAAAAACCGTGATGGTGAGGGAACTGCACTACATAATTTAGCTGTTGCCTACAGAAAACTAAACCGCCATCGCGAAGCAATGATTTCTGGTCAGCAAGCATTGGCTATTGCTAGAGAAATCGGCGATAGAAGGGGCGAAGGCTTAGCTCTAGCAAATCTAGGAGTTGTATTATCCAGAGCCAAACGCCCAGAACTAGCAATTCTCTTTTACAAACAATCGATCAACGTCCGAGAAGCAATCCGTAAAGATATCAGCAAACTCGATAAAGATATCCAAAAATCCTACTTAGCCACAGTCGAAAAGACCTATCGCAACCTCGCCGATCTCCTTCTCAAACAAGACCGCATCCTCGAAGCCCTCCAAGTCCTCGATCTCCTCAAAGTCCAAGAACTCGAAGACTATTTCAAAAACATCAAAGGCAGTGACAGATCGGCGCAAGGTGTCCGACTTTTAGAACCTGAGAGAACTTTGGGCGGTCAGCTATCAGCACTTAGTTTTGAGAATAGTCCTGAAATTAACAGCCAACTTGCCGACAAAATCCAACAACTTCCCAAATTAGAAATCAACAAAGTACCCGACTATCTCCAACAAATTCCACAGGGAACCGCTTTACTTTATCCCTTGATTCTTAGCGACAGACTCGAAATCATTCTCTTTGCACCCAATACCATCCCCATTAGCCGCACCGTCAAAATTACGCAAAAAGAACTAGAAACCCTAGTAACTGATTTTAAAGCAACACTCCTTGATAAAGGCTCCGAAGACTACAAAGAACCTGCGACACAACTTTACAAATTGCTGATTAAACCAATCGAAACGGAACTCACCCAAGCCAAAGCCACCACGATCCTCTATGCACCCGACGGCATCTTGCGCTATATTCCCATTGCCGCACTCTATGACGGCAAACAATGGCTAGCCGAGAAATATCGCATTAATAACCTGATCGCCTACAGCCTCTTCGACTTTGCGACAAATCTAAAGATTCAACCCAACATCCTCGCAGGAGCATTTGGCGGTAAAAAAGGCGAGAAGAAGTTTGGACAAACTGGATTACCTGCCACGCTTACTGAAGTGCAAGCGATCGCAAATTCTTTCCCAAACTCAGTAACTCTCACCGAAGATGGTTTTAGTCGTCAAGCGATCGAGTCAAAATTCAAAAATCACAATATTCTCCATCTTGCTACCCATGCTGAGTTTAATACTGGTGCACCTGATAACTCCTTCATCATTTTTGGCAATGGCGACAAAATCCGTCTCGGTGAAATCGCTGATTGGCAGATCCCAAATATCGATTTGATTATCTTGAGTGCCTGTCAGACTGGCGTTGGCAAGCTTGGCGATGGGGTAGAAATATTGGGATTTGGCTATCAAGTTCAAAAGGCTGGTGCAAAAAATGCGATCGCCTCGCTTTGGTCAGTCAATGATGAAGGTACTCAAGCCCTAATGGAAGCTTTTTATAATGAACTCAAAAAAGGCGATGTCACTTCCACTGAGGCTTTACATAGAGCGCAAGTTGCTTTGATCAAATCACCAAAATATAATCATCCTAATTACTGGTCAGCATTCTTTGCGATCGGTAATGGGCTGTAAAACTCAGCATTTATACCCTGCGCAGCAATCCAAGCCGTAGTCCATGCACTCTGGAAATTAAAACCACCCGTCACACCATCTATATCCAACACTTCACCCGCAAAAAACAAACCTTGGCAAATCTTACTTTCCATCGTCTGAAAATTAACATCTTGCAAACGAATCCCGCCACAAGTAACAAACTCTTCTTTAAACACACCCTTGCCCGCGATCGCATATTCACTGGCGCTTAGTACATTCACAATTTGCTGAATGGCTCTATTAGAAATATCTGCCCAGCGTTTCTCTAGCTCCACTTCAGCTTTATCGAGCAGATATTCCCATAGACGAAGTGAGATATCTACAGGACAATAATTAGATACAAATTTCTTGGGTTGCTCAGTCTTCGCACTCAGCAAAATCTGCTTGATTGCTTCTACCTTAAGCGAAGGAATCCAATTAACCGCTAATTTTGCCTGATAGCTGCAATCATGCAATTCTCGCGCTGCCCATGCTGACAACTTTAAAACGGCGGGGCCACTCAATCCCCAATGGGTAATTAACAAAGCACCCGATTGTTCCAATTGATTTCGAGCAGATTTTTTCTTTTCAGGATTAGAATTTGATATTAACAGCTTTACTGTGGCAGGGTTAGCGCTGACTCCAGCCAGTTCATGAAGTTTAGAATCTTTAATATTAAATGTAAAAAGTGAAGGGACGGGAGGTTCTAGTTCATGTCCTAGCGATCGCGCGATCGCATAGCCAGATGGACTGCTACCAGTGGCAAGTAATAGGCGATCGCAAAGTATATTCTCGCCATTTTTGAGAATCACATCAAATTTGCTGTTTCCTTTGTCACCTTCTAAGCGCTCAATCTTTTGTACTAAAACATTATTGCGAAGAATAACACCAGCTTTTTTAGCCGCAAACATCAGTGCTTCCACAATTGTTTCTGAATCGTCTGTAACAGGAAACATTCTGCCATCTGCTTCTGTTTTTAGCTTCACTCCTTCTGCATTAAACCAGCGCACGACATCTAAAGCCTGAAACCGTGAAAATGCTCCCCGTAAAGCTTTACTCCCTCTAGCATAGTTCAGAACTAATTGCGAAGGTTCAAAACAATGATGGGTAACATTGCAGCGTCCTCCGCCTGAAATTCGCACCTTTGCAAGCGGCTGTCGTCCTGCCTCTAATAAAGTCACTCGCGTATGTGGTGCTTGCGCCGCATGGATTGCCCCGAAAAAACCTGCGGCTCCGCCACCAATAACTACAACTTCTGTACTTGCCATGCTTAATCCCTAATAAGATAGGCGGCGCTTCGCGCCGCCTATCTTATATTTTACCATTTCGACAAGATTGAAAAATATTGATTACATCTTGAGGTACTTGCTTAGTCTCTCTTGCGGCGGTGTCAATCTTTAAGAACTCCGCAAAGGTATATTGCAATCGCAATTTGTCTAAACTACAAATACAAAATTCTTTGCTATTAGTAAATCCACAACCTTTCATGAAAGTCCTAGTTACTTCTTGAGGATATTCGTACTTCTCTTGAGTAGTAGGTTTATTCTCTTCTGCCCCAGCCATAGAGATTCCAGAGACAGCTAAAACAAATGTGGTGAGAGCAAGTAGATAGTGGCGCATATTTACTTTTGTTGATAATCGTTGCTGAGCGCGTAGATGATTATATTAGCAAGTAGAAGCAGCGCTTTGTAATTCCCTGAAGCCAAAATATATCTTGTCGCAAAGCAAGAACCAGTTTTTTGTGGCGTGGCTTCGCCGCGCCACAAAAAACTGGTTCCTTATTAAATCTCGGCGATGTAATGCCTTTTGACTTATGCAATTTCTATCATCGGGATGACTGCATAGATTACGGTTTCATGACAACATCTATATAGTCATCCCCTATTGATTGAGCGTTTGAATGAAATCTCCTGACCGTTTACTAATTGTTGATGATGTGCCAGACAATCTATTTCTTGTTCGCACGATCCTTGAAGAAGAGGGATATGAAATTATCACATTATCAAATGGTCAAGACGCACTAAAGATTATTGAGACTGAGCCTCCAGACTTGATTTTGCTGGATGTAATGATGCCCGTGATGGATGGTTACGAGGTGACACGGCGCGTCAGAGCCATGAAAGATTTGCCATTTATTCCGATTTTGTTGATTACGGCTTACGATCGCGCTAATGCCGTCAAAGGCTTAGACCTCGGCGCAGATGAATTTATTCGCAAGCCAATTGAAGCTGATGAGCTATTGGCAAGAGTAAGATCATTGCTGCGTTTAAAACATAGTATTGCGGAGCGCGATCGCATTGATCGGCAAAGACAGGATTTTGTATCACGCTTAACCCATGACTTACGGACACCATTAGTAGCCGCAGATCGCATGTTAGGACTACTGCAAGATGGCGTATTGGGGGAGATTTCACCCGAAATTTGCGAAGCTCTAAAAATTATGGGGCGCAGCAACAGCAATTTGCTGGAAATGGTAAATAAGCTTTTAGATGTGTATCGCTATGAATCTGGTAGTAAAACTATTAATTTGCAGTCGTTAGACTTGAAAGAATTACTCGATCAAGTTGTGCAGGAACTTAAACCGATCGCTATTTCAAAAAATCTTGAACTGATCGCCGATCTTGAAGATATTTGCCTCGTTAAGGGCGATCGCTTAGAACTATTACGTGTATTTAATAATCTGATCGGTAATGCTCTCAAATTTACCGAATCTGGCAGCGTTCATGTTAGCCTGAAATCAGATCGAGCCGAGGCAATTATTGCGATCGCAGATACAGGTACAGGGGTTCCTTTAGAAGAGCAGCCGTTCTTATTCCAACGATTTAGCCAAGGCAATCACCAAAAACAAGGTAGTGGCTTAGGATTATATCTATCTCACTATATTGTCAATGCCCATAATGGCAAAATCTTAGTTAAGTCACCTAACTTGGACTCCCGAAAAGGTTCTACATTCTTCGTGCATTTGCCCATTATTAAGCCATGAGTACTCTTCAACTTCAGTACGACACGCTCCTCAGCCATTACAGCAATCCTCTCGAAGCGATCTCACTCTTGAGAGAATATCGTCCATATTTTGAGCTGATTCCCAGTCTGCGTCGTCCCGTTGACAGCTTGATTTCGATTCCCTTTCCAGTCGTGCAACTTACTAGTCCCAACTTGACTCAAAGTCACGTTCAGTTGCAATGCGATCTAGCCTTGATCATGTGTGATCCTGACTGGAAAGTCAAAACTGGTCAAGAAATTTTTGTATTTATCCATCGCCCTAACGAAGACTACTCCGCATTATTGCAACGCTGGCGACAAGTAGAAGTAGCACTTGGAGAAGAGTATTATTGGCTGTTACCTTGGAAGCATCGCAGCATTATTAGCGATCGTGGTGAATACCATTATCCGCTTTTTGTCACGCTCGATTATTCACCAGCTCGTATTCATAAAGGTTTAGAAGGTGCATCACTTCCCCATGTTAAGGCTGCTAATCTAGCGATCGATCATCCTCCAGACATTGAAGAAAATCAAGAAGCTCCTATTTGTGATCCGACTCAATAGATTTATAACAATTCTCAAAATGGCGTTGCCATTTTGAGAATTGTTATAAATCATAGTGTTCCCGATCGCAGTTTAGTCCAGATATCCTTATACTTCGTAAGCGTTGATGGCGGCAAAGGTGACATTAATTCACTCTTTGCCAAAATATCTTTAGAGAAAAACTTGATCGGATCAGACTTAACACTAGCGGGAACCATCTCTAATTCACTCGATGGGCTAATCGCATCGGTCAAGGATGTTATTTGAGCGGCGACCTCAGGTGTCAGACAGAAATTCATCCATTCCATTGCTGCGATCTCAACTTCACCTTTAGGTATCACCCAAATATCACTCCAAAGCACTGTGCCATCTTGGGGGATTACCACTTTGAGATTAGGATTTGTCCTCTGAGATTTGTACATATCACTCGTCCACCCCACGGCGGCAAGCGTATCGTCGGCTAATAGAGATTGTAAATAATTATCAGAAGAGTAGGTTAAAACCTGAGAGTTAAGACTCTTTAGCTCTTGGGTAAGTTTAGCCAGAAGGTCAGGACGTTCAACTATGTTTTCTGGCTGATCGCGTAGCCCCATCTTTTTCAAGACCAGCCCGATCACTTCACGAGCATCATCTGGCAATGTTAGTTTTAGTTTTAATTCTGGTCGCCATAGGTCAGCCCATTGAGTAATCTCAAATTTCAGCTTGTCACTGCGATAGGCGATCGCAGTTGCGCCCCAACGATAAGGAATGCCCCAGACTTGATTATTGAGTGTAACGCTTTGTTGCCATAGAGGCGAAAGTTTTTGCCATTTTGGGATTTTTTCTAATAGGTTGGGAGTAATTGGTTGGATTAAAGATTGGGCGATCGCATGATCTAACCAGCTATCTCCGATACTCATTAAATGAGGCGCTTTATCTTTAGGAATGTTTGGATAGTTTTGCAGTTCTTGCCAAAGTTTTGAGGGCAGATTCTCTGCTTTAAATTCGAGTTTCTTTTGGGAAGCTGACTCAAACTGATTAATTACTTTACTGGGTATTGCCCCTAGCAAACCCACAATGCGCAAGCGCTCACGTTGGTCAAAAGGATTTGACCATTGACATCCCCCAATCGACGTGACTGTCGCACCGCTTAAAACTAGAAACTTACGTCTATCCATGACTTAATTATAAAACCGATTTTGGAGTTTGCTGCGCCTTCGGCGCAGCAAACTCCAAAATTGGTTTTACAGCGCTTTGCGCTCAACCCCAAATCCTTAAGGTTGCTCCAGCAACCTTAAGGATTTGAAAGATAGAAAACGGCGCTATGCACCATTTTTTATCTTATTTTACAAATGGACGCATCAGTAAATAGCCTGCACCAAAGGAAGTCAGGACGATCGCCACAATAGTGACAGTCAGTACCCAACCACTTAAACCAGAGGTTTCGCTAGAGTCTTCTATAGAATCAGTGCGGAGAGGACGAGAAGATATTTCTTCACGTATTTCTAACTTAGGCAATACTTTTGTTTTTGGAGTCGGTGCAGGTTCAGGAGCCTCAAAGGCAGCAAAAGAACTATCGTAATATAAGGCTTCGCTCACCGTTGGTTCATTATCATTTTGAGTTGCTGAATTATTGGCGAGCTGTCTTGCTCTAGAAATTGCTTCTTGGATAGCACTATTTTTCTGCTGTGCAGCTACTTTACGAGGACTAACCTGTGTTGCAGGTTTATCTACAGGGCGGGGTTTAGCCGCAGGAGGGCGACCTTGTGGCTGTGGATTGCTTCTTGATGGCGCAGGATTAACTTGCGAAGAAGCACGAATACCTGCTAAAACGTCAGTTAGCTTTGAATCAGGTAAATTAGACTGGGTAAGAATAGTTTGTACTCGATCTGTGGATTGGGCGATCGCTTCAAACTCTTGCAATAGCATTTGATTTTGCTTTGTTAGTTGCTCATTCTGCAACTGAAAAAAAGATAACTTTGCTTGAGTAGATTGCAACTCCGCAGCCAGCTCTCGATATACAGTCACAGGTACTGAAGCCTGATAACCAGATTGAGAGGTCTGATAACCAGAATGAGAAGTTGTAGGTTTAAAGACTGGATTGGCTTGCATAGGCGGCAGCACCGTAGACCGTAAAAATTTAGTCGAGACTATACCATATGATTTGCTGCTTTTTCGCTAATTTAAAATAGGATTTATGCTTTTATTACAGTTCAGTACTTCTCACTATTGTCGTAAAGCTAGGCTAGCCCTTGGCTACAAGCAGATTCCCTATCAAGTCGAAAATCTGACTCCTGGATTACATATTTTACGAGTTAAACCTCTTTCTGGCTCATATACTGTGCCAGTGCTATTACCGCAGCAAAAAAACTGTCCCGCTGTAGTTGGTGATTCTACCGAAATTATTAGGTTTCTTGAAGCCTATCAGCCCGATCCACCGCTTTATTTAGAAGATGCTATCCAACAAAAAGAAGCATTACGGCTTGAAGATCATTTTGATGAATTTGTCGGGACAGCGGCAAGATTTGTTTACTATCAGTTTCGAGCTAATGAGGGCAAAAAAATCGATCCTTCATTAATGAGCCAAACTGTAATTACAATCGTCCGATTTCAATATGGTATCAATGCCAATTCGGCAAAGATCGCTGCCCAGAAAATTGCGGATGCGATCGCGATACTCAGTGAATTTTGGCAAGACGGTCATTGGGTAGGAGATCGCTTTAGTGTCGCTGACTTGACAGCGGCAGCATTGCTGTCGCCTTTAGGGTTAATTCCCACCTATCGGCGTAATTATCCTTGGCTATTTGAGTGTATTGCAGAAATTCATCAGATTTGTAATGAGCCATTGCCCAAAAATTGGCAAGCTGGACTTGATTGACCCGTTAGCAACCCAAAAGATGAGAACCGCCGCTTCTCATCTTTTGGGTTTTGATTTATTGCAAAGTGTTGTAAATATTTTTGGTGTTAGCTTATTGATGTTAAGTTAGAGAATATTTCGGAAAATCTAAAAGCTAGATTTTTCTAATACTCAGAGTGCTAAGCAGCAGTTTTCAGATAGGTTATTAAAGGCGATTAGTGCGGGTAGTTTTATGACTGTTAATGTTAGTGAATCTTTGTTTGAGCAGATTCTCGAATATCTTCGAGTAAGGACTGAAGCAAGCGATCGCATTGCCGAAAATTTGCTTAAAACACTTAAAGCTTTGACATCTAGCAGTACTGTAGATTCTGTTCAAAAGTCAAACAGCGATCGCGATGAGCTAGCACCACAATTTGGGCAAAAACTCTTTGATGCATGGAAGGAGCTAGCCGATTTACAGGTAGGGGAAAACTACTGGAGCTATCCTGTCATGTTTGAAGACCTTGCCGAAACCATGGAAATATCTGTTGATATCTTTGTGCAATATTTAGCAAATGTTCAGATCGGAAGTTTGCAGCTTATCCAAGGGCGAGGCTATAACTATCAAGTAAATGGACTTCAAGCTGCTTCTTTAACTTTTCATTCTGCTCCAACCCTCAAAAAAGCTGCCATCCCTAGTATCAATGACAAAAAACAAGGTACAGAGCATAAAACTTTAGGTAAGACCTTTAAAGTCGGCGATCGCGTAGCAGTAAATGCGAATCGTCAACAATATGCCAATCATAAAGGGGTCGTTGAGCAGGTAATTAGCGTCAGCTGTCGTGTCAAACTAGATAATGGTTGGACAGCATTTTTACCTAATCATTGTTTAGATCACATTGCATAAAGTAGAAAAGTGTCGCGTTGCGCCACTTTTCAAAACCAAGAAACAAATTTTAGTGGCGCGGCTACGCCGCGCCACTAAAATTTGTTTCTTGGTTAAATCATAAAAAAATAAGCTTAAAAACTATGACCTTTGAAGAGGCGATCGCCTATACAGAAGCTTTGCTCTCGCGCAAAGACTTAGATGAATTACAACTAGAATCAGAAATCTCGGCACTTGTACAAACTTCTAATGGAGCAAGGGGCTTTTTTGTGTGTTTCTTGACTGGGGAATGGCAACTTGCAGATGCGCCTAGCACTCCTATTATTAAGGCTTTGCAATCTGCTCCTCATGAGATCGCTGAATTGCTTGTCAAAAATCTCGCTATGTCTACAGCCATGGCAATTTCCCATCGTCGTGCAGATAATGAAGAACAAGCCCAAGGGTCTGATCGTGTCGCTAGACGAACTGGGCTTTTAATTGAGAAAGTAAGACTTACTGAAGTTTATGAAATTGCTACTCAAATGCATAACTCAGCAATCTCAAACAAAGGGAATTATGTATCTTTCCTCGAAAAATGGGGATATGATGCCGAGCAAAAACAAGCGATCGCCAATGTACTAGCCAATGGTTGATTCAGCATTTGAAGAGGCGATCGCCCAGTTCAATAGTGGGGACTATTATGCCTGCCACGATACTTTAGAGTCGATTTGGAATGATGCTTGGCAAAGCGATCGGGCTTTTTATCAGGGGATTTTACAAATTGCCGTTGGTCTATATCACCTCAAAAGTCAAAATTGGCATGGTGCAGCGATTCTCTTAGGGGAAGGGACGAGTCGTTTACCAGCATATCTTCCTGACTATCAATCCATTGATGTTGAAACTTTATTAACAGATAGTTTGCTCATCTTACGAAAAGTACAGACAAATGGGAAAGAAGGAATTGCAGAGATATGGAAACAGATGGTGCAGGGCGATTTAAAGATTCCTAAGATCACTAGATCCAATCTGGAAAATGCTTAGCACTATCAAAATAATCTTTATAAAATATGACTTGGGAACTCTCTGATCTACTGCGTGCGATCGCCACAACTATCGTCATTGGTATCCATGCTTCGCATCATTGGTGGTTTGGAGTGCATGATACAACTACGGTCAATCTTGAGATTTTTATAGATACAATCATTAACCAAGTTGGTCGCTTTACAGTACCAATATTTGTGATTTTGTCAGGTTTTGCCCTAGCGAAGTCGGAAGAAAAAAGACCCTTTGATTTAAAAATATTCTTTCAACGCCGTCTGTTGCGTATCGTGCCTCCCTATATTCTATTTACTTTATTCAATATTATTGGGCAAAACCAGTTTCAAAAAGCAGATTGGTTGGAGCGCGGACAACAAATTATGCACTTACTTGCTACAGGCATGGGTGACTACCATCTTTACTTTTTAGGAATCATTTTTCAATGCTACATAGCATATCCAATTCTTCGGATCATCGCATTTTCAAAATTGAACTTGTATATTCTGATGTTGATCACCTTTGTTCTATTTAGTTTGAGGTGGGTGTCAGCAACTTTTGATTTATTCGTAAATATTACGACCTTCTTACCCAATGGGAATCATATAATTTATTGGTTGTCTTATTTCCAAATTGGCATTTGGCTTGCCAAGGATCGCGGATGGACTAGTCTTTTGGTAGCAAAATGGCGATCGCATATATGGGGATATTTATTTGCGATCGCCGCAATTGTCGAACTGAGCGAATTCTACTGGACTGCGATACTCAAGAACTCTGCTGAAGCAGTTGGTCATTATGCTCGACCAACCGTAGTTTGCTTGACACTGACTTTCTTACTATGGTCCATGTCTTGGCAAAGCTGGCAAAATCTTGGAAGCTTAAGGTGGAACGCAGCAACGCCTCAAGCTTTTGGAGGTAAATCATTACAAAGCTCGCTTCAAGAACTATGGCAAGCTGTTAAACCCCAAATCAGAACTTTCGCCAAAGCAAGCTTTACTACTTATCTAGTTCATGTCTGGGTGCTGCGTGCGATCGCGCCGCTAGAAATAGTTGGCGGAATTTTATATGTTCCATTAGCAACAGGTATTTCTTGGCTAATTGGCATTATCCTCTGGCAACTTTTACAACGCTTTGCGGTGTCACTTTAACCCAAACCACAATAAATCGCTAAAAGTTTTTCAAAATAAAACTTTTAGCGATTTATTGTAAAGAATCTCCCATCGTCTAGATATAAGCCGGAATTCCTCCCTTTAATTCCCCCTTGCAAAGCGGGAAAATTGATGATCTTGTTCCCTCCCCTTTGCAAGGGGAGGATTAGGGTGGGGTAAATTTAAAACAATAAATCACCTTAGAGATTTATTGCGGTTTGTTTGCTCGAAAACTTCTGCAACAATGCATCTAGTTCGTTTATCCTGATGGGCTTACCAATAAAATCATCCATCCCAATCTGAATGCAATTCTCACGATCTTCCGACATCGTATTTGCAGTCATTGCTACGATTTTAACCTTGTTAATAGCCATTGTCTCTTTCTCTTTTAGTCGAATGCGGCGAGTTGTCTCCAATCCATCCATCTCAGGCATTTGGATATCCATCAAAATTAAATCATAAAATTTATACTCTAGTGCTTTAAGTACCTCCAGTCCATTTACGGCAAGATCCGCCTGATAGCCAAGTTTTTCTAAAAACTTCAAAGCAATTATTTGATTATAGGCAGTATCTTCAACCAATAGAATTCTCAAAGAATTAGATAGATCTTGTTTCCTAGACTCTTCCACAATTTCTATGGCGGGTTGCACAGAAACTTTGGTCTGGCTTTGTTCAATCTCTACATCAGATAATTGCTCAACTAATTGCTCAACCTCAAGATCAAACTGAAAAACCGTACCTTTATTTAAAGTACTACTTGCTGAAATATAGCCACCCATGCATTGAGCAAATTGTTGACTGATCGCTAAACCTAATCCTGTTCCAGTCTGTGACTCTTTGCCCGAAGAAGTTTGTACAAAAGCTTCAAATAAATTATCGATTTCTTCTGGAGCTATTCCTCTCCCAGAGTCTTCTAATTCAAAATGAATAATAGCTTTTGAAGATGCTTCTTCTTGATCCATTAAAAAGACACGAAGAAGTACATAGCCTTTATCCGTAAACTTGATTGCATTTCCCAGTAAATTCAATAAAATCTGTCTGAGTTTTCGCTCGTCAGCTTTAATATACTGAGGAGAATTAGGATGTACTGCAAAGATTAGCTGTAAATCTTTATCTTTTGCCTTAATTTGCATCATTTCTCGCAAATTATGCAAAAACAGATGGAAGTCAAACTGGACCTCCGCAAGAACAATCTTACCTGCCTCAATCTTCGACATTTCTAAAATGTCATCAATTAAGCAGAGTAAATGCTCGCTGCTATAACTAATAATGTTAACGTATTCGCCAATCGCTTGAGTTAGAGAATTATCTAGATTCATTAACTGAGTGCATCCCAATATTGCATTGAGGGGAGTTCTCAATTCGTGACTCATTCGCGCCAAAAAACTACTTTTAGCCTGACTTGCAACTTGAGCGCGTTCAGCTTCTAGCTTCAGTGATCGTTGTGAAAATTCTAATGCTGCGAGCATGAGTGTACTTCTCAATTCTGATGCAGTTTCAATTTCCACTTCATCCCAAGGCAAAGATTTAGCTTTGACAGTTTCTTTCCATAACTCAAATGACCGTTGTGGATTTAGCTCCCATTCATCATCAAGAGCTAATTTATTGGGATCGCCAGCCCAATCAACAGTTTGGATAACTTCACAGCGAAACCAAATAATATGATAGGAAGTATGATTGAGCGAGATAGAAATCGCTAATATTCCACTGGCAATATCCTTGACAGCTTGCGCTTCGGGATATAGACAACTTAACTCATGTTACGCAGAAGCCTAAAAAGGTTTCAGAGACTGCCATTCCAAGTGAGATTGCTGCAAAGCCTTGATATATAATTTGGATTTGAGAGCGAAGTGATTGAGCTTAGAATTAAGTTTG
>JBIKYZ010000373.1:0-4235 GCA_044354985.1 Pseudanabaena sp.
ATAACTTGACTATCAAGGCTTCTTTTGCCTCGTCTGTTAGTTCTTTTAGGTTGGGTAGTTCTTTCATTTCTTTAATTTATCAGCTTTTCCCTTTTTGTCAATTTTCCTGCGTTGAGCAATTACCAAAATTAAAACTTAAGTAAATCGAACACATCTTGCACAGACATTTGCCAATCACTCAAAATCTCTAGCATGGGCAAAATATCTGTGCCTCTATGACTATTAAAGCGATCGCCTTGAAATGTCAAAACCGTCCTTTCTTGAGGAACAATTAACCAGCCAAGTTTTGTCCCATATTTCAGAGCAAAGCCGAGTTTGTCAATAATTAAAAAAGGTGATTGAGCAGGCGATAGAATCTCAATCATCCAATCAGGAGCAATTTGAATTTTGTTCAATGGTTCTCCACTAGCATCAAGAGGAATATGATTCCATTCAAACACAGCAATATCTGGGACAATTGACCGCTTACCAAACGTACAACGCAATTCAGGAAAAGCATAGGCTAGCTTTTGGGGTTTAGCTCTTTGGTTAATCGCCATGACTATTTCTGCTTGCAATGTGCTGTGCTTTCCTTGTGGCATTGGCTTTTGATAAATTTGATCGTCAATATATTCACTTGCAGGCTTAGTTTCTGGTAGAGCAAGAAACTCTTCTAGTGAAATTGTGTTTGGATTAGCCTCTAATGAGATTGCCATAGAGTCACCATTTTTGCTATTGAACTTTCTGGATCTGCTTTTCCTTATACAAAACCCAAATACTATGCACTGTGACAATTATTCCCCAGATCACGGCTAGCCAAACTGACCAGATCCAGATTTTTTCGGTAATAGATTGAATAAACCACATACAGGTCATGCAAGCCGAATAGATGGCAAGGTGCAGATAAAAGTTAACACTGAGTTCGAGGGTTTGATATTCAGGATCGTTTGGATCTGGTGGCTTTAATAGCTTGGGCATAGAAAATCGAAAATTTGGAAAATTTAACTAAAACTTATGCTAGCGCAAAAGCATCCAAAAATGAGTGGCAGCGCTTAGCGCTGCCACTCATTTTTGGGTTTAATCAATAAGTTTTTTGGCTGCTTCTAATTGGATTCTGACTTGATCGAAGCCAGTTCCACCGTAGCTATTACGAACCTTGACTACCTGTGTAGGAGCGATCGCCTGTACAATATCCGCCTCAAACTGAGGATGAAAAGTCTTCCAGCGTTCCACTGATAGATCCTTGAGCAAAATCCCTTCACTAGTACAGGTTTTTACCAACTTCCCAACCAATTGATATGCCTCACGGAAAGGAACTCCTTTAGATGCAAGATAATCAGCAACATCGGTCGCATTCGAGAAGTCTTCAGCTACGGCTTCGCCAAGGCGTTTAGTCTGAAACTCGATTCCTTCATCGATCAAAATTGTCATTGCTTCTAAGCAGGCGCGAACGGTGACTACTGCATCAAAGATGCCTTCTTTATCCTCTTGCATATCCTTGTTGTAAGCCAGAGGCAAGCCCTTAATAATTGTCAGTAGACCTTGTAAATGTCCAAATACACGACCTGTTTTACCACGCACCAATTCAGGAACATCAGGATTTTTCTTCTGGGGCATGATGCTGGAGCCAGTGCTAACGCGATCGCTAAGTTTTACAAAGCTAAATTCCTGCGATGACCAAAGAATTACTTCTTCAGATAGGCGGCTGAGATGCACCATGATCAAACTCGACGCACAGAGAAATTCTACGGCAAAGTCGCGGTCAGAGACTCCATCAAGGCTATTGCGTCCCACGGAACCAAAATCTAAAAGTTCAGCGGTGTAATGGCGATCGATTGGGTGGGGCGTACCTGCTAATGCGCCCGATCCAAGCGGACAAACATTCACTCTTTGATAAATTTCATCTAGTCTTGTCCAGTCGCGCTGAGCCATCTCAAAATAGGCAAGGAGATGATGGGCGAGGCTAATCGGCTGGGCGCGTTGCAGATGGGTATATCCTGGGATGAACGTCTCGACATACTGCTCGGCTTTATTCACCAAAGTTTGCTGCCAAGTCCTAATGTCTGTCTGGATTTTGCGAATCTGGGCGCGCAAATATAAACGCACATCAGTCGCGACTTGATCATTGCGCGATCGCGCTGTATGTACTTTTTTGCCAACATCACCAATCAACTCAGTCAGGCGACGTTCTACCGCAAAATGCACATCCTCAGCATCAATGCCTGGATTAAAATTTCCAGATCGATATTCTTGGCGGATCTGCTCTAAACCATTAACAAGCATTTCCCCTTCTTCGGCACTGATGATCCCTACTTTCGCTAACATTCGCGAGTGCGCTTGCGATCCTGTGATGTCATATTCAATTAAATTAATGTCAAAACTAATGCTGGCATTAAATCTGGCGATCGCAGGATGCAGCGCTGTCTCGAAACGCTGACTCCAAGGTTGGGGGGCTGTTGGCTGGCTCATACAAAAAAACTGTAGTACTTGAAGATTTAGTTTACTTTTTGACCGTCAGTTTTGCGCCTTTTTGTCATAGGTTCATTATTTAACCTATAAAACGCAAAAGTGTTTCGGCGGGCGAAGCCCGCCGAAACACTTTTGCGTTTTATAAAATTTTCGTTCCTTAGCAAAATTAAAAAATCAAAGCCAAAACCTGTACCGTCCGCTATACGAACGTTACAGGTTTTTGGGTTTTACATTTAGCTTAACTTCTTTCCTTTCCACGATTATCTTGGAGTGCCAAACACAACAAAAGAAGCCCATAAAGCAGGTTCAGAATATTTTTGCTTCATTTTCAGCATAGCTTTTCGTAAGGCTTCGGAGGGAATATTGGTTTGGAGATAATTTATAAATGATTGCATCAAGTTGCTAGTAGCCTGATCATCGACACTCCAGAGACTCATCACAACCCTTGGTACACCAGCGATCTGAAAAGCTCTTCCAAGTCCGATAATACCAGCATCATGAGATTTACCAAGTCCAGTCTGACAGGCGCTTAGCACTGCAATTTCCGCATTAAGTTTTGAGTTTTGAATTTCTTTAGCAGTCCATAAGCCTTTCTCAATACTATCTGCTGAAAACACCAGAAAACTATCAGACAGAGGATTCAGATTACTGGCAACACCATGTGTCGCAAAGTATAAGAATCTCGCCTTCTCCACTTTTGCTAAAACTTCTAATTTTGTTGCTTTTTTTCCAATTAGAGGAGTTGTATTCAAAATTTTGGAGGCGGCAATGGCTTCTTGTTCTGCACTGGGCAAAGCTGGAACCGTCCAATCATCACTGGTGGGGAAATAGGGATTGCCTATGATTAATGCAGACCGATATGATCTTTTTAAGCTGCTTTGAGATAGAGGCATTGATAAATCAAACAAACTAGAAGAAATCGAGATTGACATTTTATCAACCAGAAATGAATTGTCTTTGAATGGCTTGAGAAGAGCATAGGGAACTGTCCCGATCTCCAAAATTGGCACAATAATGAGATGTTCTACAGTACCTAATTTGCTTGCTACTAAATCTGGCAATAGAATCTGTGTCAATTCAGTAATAGATTGCTCTCTCGATAATTTTGGAGAACTATCCACAGGAATATCAGGCTTATTATTTGTTTGTCGAATTATTCGTCGCGATCGCTGTAAAGAATCGACATTGAGCGAATTTCTCAAACTTATAATTGCTTGGCTAATCCTTTGTTTGGAGATATTTTGCCTATGATATGCCTGTATTCCCATAGCATTAATCAGCTAAACCTGAAGATGACCTTCATCATAGGAATAAAAGATCACAGACGTATTATCTGGGTATGTTATTTGCTCAGAAAAGTCTTTAGCTCTGATAGCTAAAGCTTTGGCAATGCTCACAGAAGAAGCATTAGACAAACTAATAATTGGAGCCTCACGATATGCCCATAAATCCCTAAGTTCGCGTTTGTGCTTTGCGGCAGCTATATCAAATCGCCTAGCAATATCATCACTTTGCGAAGTTTGAGAATAGACTGCGGAAGCCCAACTAGATATAGCAAAGGGAATACTTTTTAATATATGTCTACGCTTCATAATTTCTAGCAATGTTTATATTAATCCTAAAAATATAGCTGTTTTAATTGTGCCTGCGGCACAATTAAAACTTAAATATCTCACCTTACGCAGATAGAAAATCCAGAGATTTGATTTAGATAAAAGAGTCTGAGAATGTATACTGAAACAAAGTTTGAACGTAATTGCTTCATCGAAACTAAACCAAGAGTAGCA
>JBIKYZ010000374.1:0-4234 GCA_044354985.1 Pseudanabaena sp.
CATTTCCCGTACCTGCTTACTTTTGCAATTTTTTGTCCTGTACTAAGTAAAAGGTAGTGCTAAATAGGTAAGGATAGTCGGCGCTCCGCGCCGACTATCCTTGCCAAAATAAATCCTTTCCTTTTTAGGACTACCAAGTAAAAAGCAATAAAAAAAGAGGTGCTTAGCACCTCTTTTTTTATTACTGGGTTTTAAGAACTGCGATCGCGATGAACGTTTGAGGGGTGCGCTTCAGTTAAACTAAAGGAAGTCATTTTATAAAAATTAAGTATATATGCGGTTAAGTGAAGTTACCCACCCTAACCAGTTGCATGGTTTGACGATCTCGCAATTGGAATCGATCGCAAAGGAAATTCGGCAAAAACATTTAGAAACGATCGCCGCTACAGGTGGACATCTTGGACCAGGACTAGGTGTAGTCGAGCTAACCCTCGCTTTATACCAAACCCTCGATTTAGATCGCGACAAGGTGGTGTGGGATGTGGGGCATCAAGCCTATCCCCATAAATTGATCACAGGACGCTACAAAAATTTCCATACTTTGCGTCAAAAGGACGGGATTGCAGGCTATCTCAATCGTCGCGAAAGTGAATTCGATCATTTTGGTGCTGGTCACGCATCGACCAGTATTTCGGCGGCTCTGGGGATGGCGATCGCCCGTGATTTGCAAGGCGATAATTACAAAACTGTGGCGATTATCGGAGATGGCTCCTTGACAGGTGGCATGGCTCTGGAAGCGATCAACCACGCAGGACATCTTCCCAAAACTAATTTATTAGTTGTCCTCAATGACAATGAAATGTCAATTTCGGCAAATGTCGGCGCAATTCCTAAGTACCTAAATAAAATGCGCCTCAGTCCACCGATGAAATTCATCACCAACAATCTCGAAGGACAAATTCGCAATATTCCCTTTGTTGGCGAACAAATTAGCCCTGAGATTGAGCGCATCAAGGACAATCTCAAGATTGTGACCATGGTGCAAAACAAAGTAGGAGCCGTATTTGAAGAACTTGGCTTTACTTACATCGGTCCCGTCGATGGACACAATCTCAAAGAGTTAATTGACACCTTCAAGATGGCGCATACGCTCACTGGGCCCGTGATGGTTCATGTTAGTACCACCAAGGGCAAGGGTTACAGCTATGCCGAAGCAGATCGCGTTGGCTACCATGCCCAAAACTCCTTTGACCTCGCTACAGGCAAAGCCAAACCGTC
Organism: Pseudanabaena sp.; assembly: GCA_044354985.1. GTDB lineage: Bacteria > Cyanobacteriota > Cyanobacteriia > Pseudanabaenales > Pseudanabaenaceae > Pseudanabaena. The sequence goes on from JBIKYZ010000374.1 coordinate 1,219, forward strand.
GGCTTCCAGCAGTAAACCAAAACCTCCTAGCTATTCTAAGGTTTTTACCGATACGCTGATTAAACTTGCCGAGCATGACAAGCGCATCGTCGCTATTACCGCCGCCATGTCCACAGGTACAGGTTTAGACAAATTCCAAGCCGCATTGCCCAATCAATTTATCGATGTTGGTATTGCTGAGCAACACGCCATCACTGTTGCCGCAGGTATGGCTTGCGAAGGTATGCGTCCTGTCGCTGCAATTTATTCCACCTTCCTCCAACGGGGCTTTGACCAGATCATCCATGATGTCTGTATCCAGAATCTGCCCGTCTTCTTCTGTCTCGATCGCGCAGGTATTGTCGGAGCCGACGGACCCACTCACCAAGGGATGTATGACATCGCCTATCTGCGCTGCATTCCCAACATGGTGCTGATGGCTCCCAAGGATGAAGCCGAAATGCAGAACATGATCGTGACTGGTTTAACTCACAATGGTCCGAGTGCCATGCGTTATCCTCGTGGTAATGGTGTAGGCGCACCATTGCAAGATGAGGACATCGAGCCATTACCAATCGGCAAAGCCGAAGTATTGCGCGAAGGCAAGGATGTTTTGTTACTCGCCTATGGCTCCATGGTTTATCCTTCGCTACAGGTTGCAGAACTTCTGAACGAGCATGGTATTAGCGCCACAGTTGTTAACGCTAGATTTGCAAAACCCCTAGATACTGAGCTAATCCTGCCTCTTGCTCAAAAAATCGGTAAGGTAGTCACCCTTGAAGAAGGTTGCTTGATGGGCGGTTTTGGTAGCGCTGTTCTGGAAGCTTTGAATGATGAAAATGTGCTAGCTCCTGTTTACCGCATTGGTGTTCCCGATATTCTCGTTGAACATGCTTCACCAGAGCAGTCATTTAATTCTCTTGGTCTATCCAGTGGTCAAATCTGCGATCGCATTCTTAACCAATTTGCTTTCAATAAACAAACTGTAATTAGCCAGTAATACCAAAAAACAAAATGGCTACGCCATTTTGTTTTTTGGTATTACTGGGTTTGGTTTTTAATTCACAAAAGTGTTGTAACACTTTTGTGAATTGGTATTAAGTAGCTAAAAACTAAAAAACATAAAATCCAAAAGTAAATGGGGCTCAAAAATGCCCCATTTACTTTTGGATTTTATGTTTTTTTAGGTCTAACGATACCAAATACTGAGGTGTAACCATGGAGAAATGTCGTGCCACCAACAGGTCCAATTTCGCCAGAGCAGAAAAAGCCCCCAAACGGAATTAAGCCAAGATGTTTTTGGAGGATCTCAGAGTCAAAGTTTGGCTTGCCATATAGCCTCTCGCCTCGCCCCATACAAGAAAACATTAAAGCTGCCGTTGCCGAAACATTGGGAGCCTCTAAGTTCAACTGATTGGAGTAATTTATCAGAGCTTCCTCCAAGTCCTCCGCCGAAGCTTTCCCATCACGTAAATGTAGTTGAATTCTTTGTCCAGGGCGCATCCGATCACCAACAGCGATCGCCCCAGATCTTGGATCGACACCAATAATATTACGAATCAAGAAATCGCCCTGTGATGGATTTGCCTTAAATTCATTCATCACCACACCAATAAATAGTGAATGCTGAGCCAATTCGCGATCGCTTGGGTTTAAATCTCCTACAGTATCTTGCAACAGACTCAGAGGTGGCTTGCCCTCCAGTCCCAAAATCAAATTACGCTCACACTCAGAAACCTGCAAGATTTTACCAATGGGGCGACAACCTTGAGAGACCACAGGATCAATGGTCACATCACCCCATAGAGCCACACCTAAAAGTCCCGTGCGATAAAGCTTATATTTACCTTCTTCATGAAAACAAAATAGGGCATTTGCACCCATCCCACCACTGCTAGCTAAGCCACCAACTTTGACTGAGTTAGGATAAGCAAAATCTAGTCCTTGAATTAAGTCATTAATCGGAAATGAAAATGGATCGCCAACGAGTACAAAACTAGGCGAAACTGTGGGGTCTACATCCGTTATTTTTTCCCAGCGATCAGGAGGACTATCGAGATCTGGTAACTGATTATCATCGAGGTGAAATACTTTTGCCTCTGCATTGGGTAAGTGCCCTATAAGTAGTGCGATCGCAGGTTTATCTTCAAACTCCTGACCATTACCAACAATCCCCCCGCCAGAGCAACCAATTAATTTTTGGATTGGCAATTTTTCCGCTAGTAATGGTAATAAGCGTGGGTAGTCGCTAGCAAATGCTGTGGAAACAAACAAAAAGCCTAAATCAAGCGATCGATCACCCATCAAAGTAAATACTTGCTGTGACAGATCTTGCACCGCAGCTTCCAAAGATATTTTTGTCGAAAGACTAGTAACCCACTTCATAGACCTAGCCGTACACCAACTTTACTTCCAGACATCTCTTTATAAATTGCTCTAAAGGTTTTTAGGCAAGGACTTCGGCACAATCAAAAAACTGAGTCAAAATAATTACTGTCCGCGCCGCTGGTAGTAATTATTTGGGGTTTTATATTTAATTGCGCCTAACTACTCAAAATCCCAATATTTAATCTTTGGATCTAAGCTTTTTTTTGCTTAATATCTAAGCATAGTATTTAAGCTTACATTGCAGCGACCTAATTCCGATAATTTCTCCATCTGTGTCGTAAGTCGCATTAACGTAGACATGCTTAATTAATTTCACATCCAAACCCGTAAGGTTGCGCCCAGAAGGGACACAACCTTACGGGTTTGGGTAATTTATTCTGCACAGGTACTTATGAAACTAAATTTAGGCTTTCGCCAATTCACACAGGTTAAGACGTAAATCGCCAAATAATGGAGCTGGTGCGTCTCCCCAACTCCATTATTTGGCGATTTTACTACTGCGTTGTTTCTTGAATGTTGCTTATAAATTGGAGTTTGGAAAAAATTGAAGCAAAAAATGGATGAACGGCACATTAAGAGATGCCCAAATATTGGGCATGAGAAATCGAAGCACTAATGATTTAGGAGTACTAAGATAGTAGTATTTGCC
>JBIKYZ010000375.1:0-4232 GCA_044354985.1 Pseudanabaena sp.
CGCTTAGCGAAATATAAAACTTCACCATCTCTGATTCAATCTCTTCGCAATAGTACATAATTAAGCCTTCTTTTCTTATTTATTCTATCCTCATTTGCACAAGTTATTTAATTCTCATTCCTTAGGATTTTTTGACGGTTTATGATCCTACGTGAATATGAGTGATTTTGTCTAGCAAAGTTAAATAGGGACAGCAATTCCTATTATAAAAAATTGTTTTTAGAAAACCCATCGACGGTGAGTTTTCTAAAAAACAATTTTGGTATTTCTAGCGCCTTTGGCGCTAGAAATACCAAAATTGTTTTCATAAGTAAGAATTGTTGAAATAGGAAAAAGAGACAAAAAACGCTATTTTTTCTGTCTAGGCTTGAATTTGTTCTAGTATCATATAGGTGAAATACATAGCAGTCCTAACTTGATTTCAGTAGAAAAAAGCTTCTCACATAAGTACCTGTGCAGAATAAATTACCCAGACCTATAAGGTTGCGCTCCTGCGGGGCGCAACCTTATAGGTCTAGATGTGTAATTAAGCGTGTCTACTTGTAGCAATCCTAATTCATTTGTGAGATTAAATGGTTTATCAGAAAGAGCCCATTAGGATCACTCTCTGATAAACCATTTGGGATTGGGATAGATGATTTAGGATTGCTATAGATAAATTTTAAATATTGTGAGGAAAAAGTCTTGCCTACACTCGGAGTAAATATCGACCATATTGCTACCATTCGCCAAGCTCGTCGAGGAACAGAACCAGATCCTGTGGCAGCCGCCGTGATTGCCGAGTTAGCTGGCGCTGATGGGATCACCGTACATCTAAGGGAAGATCGTCGTCATATCCAAGAGCGTGATGTCCGATTACTGAGGCAAACCGTGCGTACTCGACTTAATTTGGAAATGGCAGCAACTCCTGAAATGGTGGCGATCGCCCTTGATGTCAAGCCCGACTATATTACGCTCGTACCTGAACGCCGCGAAGAAGTTACTACTGAAGGCGGCTTAAATGTGAAGGCACAATGCGATCGCTTAGGTAAATTTGTTCATCAATTACAGGGCGCTGGTATTCCTGTGAGTTTATTTGTCGATCCAGAATCGGAGCAAATACAGGCTTCAGCTAGAACAGGCGCAAAATTTGTAGAGTTGCACACAGGAACTTATGCCAACGCCAAAAAAGATGAAGAGCTGAAACATGAGTTAGCAGACTTAACTAGGAGTGGAGCTTTAGCGATCGAGCTAGGACTCAGGCTTAATGCTGGACATGGCTTAACCTATTGGAATACCCGTGCCGTTGCTCAAATTACTGGAATGGAGGAACTAAATATTGGACATAGCATTATCAGTCGTGCTGTGTTAGTTGGTCTAGAAAGAGCAATTCGTGAAATGAAAGAATTGATAAATGCATAAAAGAAAGGGCGCTTTGCGCCCTTTCTTTTAGCCCTTTCTTTTATTTGTGTAAACCAATCTTCATTCGCTCTTCAATATTTTTGATAACGATGTAAAGAATCGGAACGATGAACAGGCTCAGGAATGTTGCTACACACATGCCTCCCATTACCGCAGTGCCAATTGACTGACGCGCCGAAGCTCCTGCCCCAGTAGCAATCACAAGCGGGAAGATCCCGATAATTGTCGAGAAAGCTGTCATCAGAATTGGACGCAGTCGTTGCTGCGATGCCTCGATTACAGCTTTCGTAATGCTTAAGCCCCGTTCTCTCAATTGATTGGCAAACTCCACAATCAAAATCGCGTTTTTACTTGCCATTCCAATTAGCATCACCAAACCAATTTGGGTATAGACATCATTGGCGAAACTAGGATTGAATTGACCCCGAAACATCACTGCTAACAGAGCGCCCAATACTGCCAGTGGCACAGTCAACATAATGATGATCGGATCGACATAATTCTCGTACTGAGCCGCGAGAACTAGAAATACAAATACAACTCCTAATCCGAAGATAAAGAAGGCACTATTACCAGAGCCAATTTCTTCGAGGGATAATCCCGACCACTCATATCCAAAGCTCTTAGGCAGAACTTCGCTAGTAATTTTACCAATTGCATCGATCGCTTGTCCAGAGCTTACTCCAGGGGCAGTATTGCCTGTGATTTGGACTGAGCGGAAAAGATTGTAATGATTGATGATCGAGGGCCCAACGGTTTGGGTAACTTTTACCAAATTACTGAGCGGAATGCTCTGTCCTGTTTGCGATCGCACATAGAGCTTATTGATATCGTCAGGATTAGAACGAAATTTGGCATCAGCTTGCACATAAACCCGATAAGTACGTCCAAAAGTATTGAAATCGTTAACATATTGCGAACCCAATAAGGTCTGCAAAGTACTGTAAATATCCTGCAAAGAGACTTGTAAAGCATTAGCTCTAACGCGATCGACTTCCACGGTCAACTGAGGTGTATTGCCATTGAAGTTAGGACGCAATCCTGCCAAAATCGGACGACTGGGATCGGGATATGTACTTGCTTTACCGAGTAAGGCTCCCATTGTCTGTTCAATTGCAGGGAAACCTTGGTTTGCCTTGTCCTGTAATTGGAACTCAAAACCTCCATAGTTACTTAAGCCTTGAATCGCTGGTGGTGGAAAAGGAATTACAAACGCCTCCTTAATAGAAAGCAATTCAGGCATCAATCCAAAAGGCTGAGGAGCCATCCCACCGATAAGCCCGTCAGCTGATCGCGATCTTTCTTTCCAAGGCTTTAATGTCGCAAATACAATCCCGTTATTGGGCGTGTTGCCACTAAAGCTAAATCCACCAATGGAAAAGATATTTTCAATTTCAGGATAAGCAGGATTTCCTTTTTCATCCTTTCGCCGCATAATTCCTTCAATATTTTCTAGCACCTTTTCTGTGTAATTAAGAGAGACACCTTCAGGAGCCTGAACAATCGTAATAAAATAACCTTGATCTTCCTGTGGCAAGAAGCCTCTAGGCACGATTGTATATACCCAATAAGTTAAGAAGAGTGAAATTGCAAACAGGATGATCAAAATTCCTTTGAAGTTAGTTGATTTAGTAACTAACGACTGATAGTTCTGTCTTGTACCATCAATTACCCAATTCACCCGATCAAAAAACCAATTACTATGTGGCTGCTCTTGCTTGAGCAACAATGCGGCTAAGGTGGGCGAGAGCGTTAGTGCATTAAAAGTGGAAACTGTAATCGAAAAGGCGATCGTCAAGGCAAATTGTTTATACAATTGCCCAGTTGTCCCAGGAAAAAATGCAACAGGCACAAATACAGCAACCAGCACCAAAGAGCTAGCGATTACAGCTCCCTGCAATTCATTCATGGCTGCGATCGCAGCTTGTACTGGATTCTCGCCATTTTCTTGAATACGGCGGCTGATATCTTCAACCACAACAATCGCATCATCCACCACTAGCCCAGTTGCAAGCGTCAGCCCAAACAGAGTCAAGGTATTGATATTAAAATTGAGGAGTTTGATAAAAATGAATGTACCAATTAGAGCAACTGGAATTGCGATCGCAGGAATTAAGGTCGAGCGCCAATTTTGCAGGAATAAATAGATAATTACGATAACTAAAACTATTGCAATCAAAAGTGAAATAATTACCTCTTCAGTTCCAGCCTCAATGAAAGTAGTTGTATCAAAGGCGACCTCATAATTTAACCCAGGAGGAAAGCTAGGCTTTAATTCTTGCAGTACTTTCTTAACTGCATGAGCAACATCCAAGGCATTCGCGTCAGGCAACTGTGACACCCCTAAACCAATACCTCTAGTTCCATTAAATCGTAGCGATGAGCCATAATTTTCAGCGCCTAATTCCACACGTCCGACATCTCGTAGCTTAATTGGCGATCCATCACTTGCAGTTCTAATTACGATTTCAGCAAACTCTTCTGTACTTTTTAATCTTCCACTTGCCGAAATCGAAAGTTGATATTGTTGATTGGGCAAGTTTGGCTGCTGCCCAATTTGACCTACCCCCACTTGTAAGTTTTGTTGCTGAATAGCGGATACGACATCTTGAGCCGTTAACCCTCTCGCTGACAATCGATTAGGATCTAGCCAAATACGCATCGCGTACTTACGTTCGCCAAAAATAATAACGTTGCCGACACCCTTAAGGAATGAAAAATAAATAACTTATGCATTTTGAGGAATGGCTCTATAGTTCCATTTAGGAAGATATTCATCAAAAACAATAGGTAGATTTTCTTTGAAACCATCCATAACCTTTCTACCCTTG
>JBIKYZ010000376.1:0-4222 GCA_044354985.1 Pseudanabaena sp.
TGTGACAATTATTGGCATAATGGGTTTAGGGATAATGATTTGTTTTCGGTTGAAAGTTGAAACTCTCATTATCCCTTTTCGCTTAATCCCGCTCTTTCTTTGCTTCAATCTTGTCCAAAGTCCAATATAAACAATCAACTTGCCAATCAAATCCAACAACTTCCCAAAACCGAAATCAACAAAGTTCCCGACTATCTCAACCAAATCCCACAGGGAACTACTCTATCCATTCATCTTAGGCGATCGCCTCGAAATCATCCTCTTTGCCCCCAACAACCTCCCCATCCGCCGCACCACCAAAATCTCCAAAGACCAACTAGAAACCTTAATTATTGATTTTAGGGCTGGACTTCTTGATGCTGGCTCCGAAGATGTCAAAGAGCCATCAACACAACTCTATAACCTCCTGATTAAACCCATAGAAGCCGAACTCGCCCAACTCAATACCAAAACGATCCTCTATGCCCCCGATGGACAACTCCGCTACATCCCCATCGCCGCACTCTATGACGGAAAACAATGGCTAGCGGAGAAATCCCAGATCAGCAACCTCATCGCCTATACCCTCTCCGACTTTACACCACAACCCAAAAGCGCACCCAACATCCTCGCAGGAGCCTTTGGTGGTAAAGCAGGCGATCGCAAGTTTGGACAAACAGCCTTACCCGCAACCGTCAGAGAAGTCCAAGCGATCGCCAACTCATTCCAAAACTCAGTCACCCTCATCGAAGAGCAATTTAGTCGTCAAGCGATTGAGTCAAAATTCAAAAACCACAATATTCTCCACCTTGCCACCCATGCCGAATTTAATACAGGCGCTCCCGATCAGTCCTTCATCATCTTCGGCAATGGCGACAAAATCCGCCTTAATGAAATCACCGATTGGCAGATTCCGAATATCGATTTGATTATCTTGAGTGCCTGTCAGACAGGAGTAGGAAAACTCGGCAGTGGCGTTGAAATCTTAGGCTTTGGCTATCAAGTCCAAAAAGCAGGTGCAAAACAAGCGATCGCCTCGCTTTGGTCTGTGAATGATGAAGGTACTCAAGCCCTAATGGAAGCATTTTATGACGAACTGAAAAAAGGCAATGTCTCATCCACTGAGGCTTTACATAGAGCACAAATTGCTCTGATTAAATCAAAGAAATATAATCATCCTAATTATTGGTCAGCATTTTTTGCGATCGGTAATGGTTTGTAACTGAAATCGAGGTTGCGATCGCGCAGAAGATGAAAGTAGATTTATATATACTGATGAGATTGCAAAACTTTTAAAAAATGCATGAATTCTCTTGATCGCAAATTAGTATGACCGTTACCAATTTTGTAACTGGCTTTATATTTGCACTGCTTAAACTTATCTTAGATAGCAGGTAAAGTATGAGGATTTCAGCTATGAAGAATAAGGCTATTGGCATCGCAATGTTGACTTTTTTAGCTTGTGTGCAAGTGCAAATAGTGGCAAGCGAAAGCATCCAAGCGGAAACAACACAAGATCGCCAAGCTGAAGCAGATCGGCTTTTAGAAAGAGGAAATCAGTTAAATAAAATCAGTCAATTTCGCGAAGCATTACAAGTATTTGAGAAATCGCTACAAATTTATCGCGAAATCAAAAATCTTAAGGGGGAAGGAAATGTGTTAAACAATATTGGAAATGCATATAGTTCACTGGGGAAATATCAAAAATCGATTGAATATCATCAGCAATCCCTAGCGATCGCTCAAAAAATTGGCGATCGCAATAATCAAGGAAATTCACTAGGGAATCTGGGTAATGTCTACTATGCAATGGGGCAGTACACCAAGGCGATCGAATATCACACACAAGCTTTAGAAATCAAACAGCAAATTGGCGATCTCTATGGTGAAGGTCGTTCGCTAGGCAACCTCGGCAACGCCTATAATCTGCTCGGACAGTACGCCAAAGCCATTGAATACTATCAGAAGTGTTTGCCCATCTTGAAGCAAATCAATGATCGCGATGGGGAATCAGATTTGTATATTGCTAGCGGTATTGCCTACGATGGAATTGGGAAGTATCAAACTGCAATTGAGCAATATCAGCAAGCTCTAGCCATCAAAAAAGAAATTGGCGATCTCAATGGCGAAGCCGATGCCTTGAACACCCTTGGCGGTGCATACGATTCGCTTGGGCAATATCAAAAGGCGATCGATCATTACCAGCAATCATTAGCCCTAAAAAAGCAAGTTGGCGCTCGTAGTGGTGAAGCTGATGCACTGAATAATCTTGGGATTGTGCACAATAGCCTCAAACAATATCCCAAGGCGATCGGCTATTTCCAGCGAGCCTTAGTGATTTCTCGTGAAATTGGCAATCGCCATACTGAAGGACGAGCTCTTAACAACCTCGGAGGCACTTATCGGCTACTAGGAAATACCCAAAGAGCGATCGAGAACTATCAAAAAGCTTTAGAAATTGCTAAAGAAATAGGCGATCGCGATGGGGAAAGTAACTCGCTCAATAGTCTGGGAATTGCCTACAATTCAATTAATCAAGTGCAAAAAACACTTGATTATTATCAGCAAGCCTTAGCCATTTCCACCGAAAGCGGCAACCTTACTGCTCAGGGGGGATCATTTAACAATCTTGCTCAAATATTCTTGCAACAAGCACAGCCTGAGCTGGCGATTCTTTTTTATAAGCGATCGATCAATGTTCGAGAGTCGATTCGCAAAAATATCAGTGGACTGAGTAAAGAATCGCAGAAATCATATCTATCAACGATCGAAAAATCTTATCGCCGTCTTGCCGACCTTTTGCTAAAACAAGGGCGTGTTATGGAAGCATTACAAGTTATAGATTTGCTCAAAGTCCAAGAACTTGAAGACTATCTCAAAAATATTAAGGGAACCGATCGCACATCTCAAGGCGTAAAATTATTAGAGTCAGAGCAGGCTTTTATTCGTGATGTTGCAGTGATTGATTTTGAGCAGATGCCTGAGCTAAATCGCCAACTTGCAAATCAGATTCAGCAGATTCCCAAGTCAGAGCTTAATCAAGTTCCAGATTATCTCAAAAAAATTCCTCAAGGCACTGTCTTATTCTATCCACTCATTCTTGAAGATCGGCTTGAATTAGTGCTTTTTTCTCAGAATAGTCCACTGATTAGCCGTACAGTAAATATTAAACAGGATGATCTCAAAATTTTAATTCAAGACTTCAAAGCGGAATTGCTGGATCGTGATTCTGAAGATTTTAGGGAGGCGGCGACAAGGCTCTATAATGTCTTGATTAAACCCATTGAAGTGGATCTTAAGCAAGCGAAAGCTGAGACGATTCTCTATGCTCCCGATGGGCTATTGCGCTATGTTCCTCTTGGAGCTTTGTATGATGAAAATCCAGAAGATGGCAAACATTGGTTAATTGAGAAATATCGGATTAGTAATCTGATCGCCTATAGCCTCAGTAACTTTTCTCCTAAACCGAAATCTCAGCCGAGGATACTTGCTGGAGCCTTTGGTGGCAAAACAACTGAGAGAAAATTTGGGCAGCTAGGCTTGCCTGCCACAATTAAGGAAGTGCAAGTGATCGCAAATTCTTTTCAAAACTCAACTACTCTCCAAGAAGAAAAATTTAGTCGTCAAGCCTTTGAATCTCAATTCAAAGAACATAATATTCTCCACTTAGCAACCCATGCTGAGTTTAATGTTGGCGCACCTAACACCTCGTTTATTATTTTTGGTAATGGTGACAAAATTAGTTTAAATGAGATTAGTGATTGGGACATGCCAAATGTCGAGCTAATCATCCTCAGCGCTTGTCAGACGGGAACAGGCACGCTTGGTGATGGGGTAGAGATTTTGGGATTTGGCTATCAAGTCCAAAAAGCTGGTGCTAAAAATGCGATCGCTTCTCTCTGGGCAGTTGATGATGAAGGTACTCAAGCTCTAATGGAAGCTTTTTATGGCGAACTGAAAAAAGGCGATGTCTCATCCACTGAGGCTTTACATAGAGCCTAGATTCAGCAGGTTAAATTTGAAATAAGGTATTTTTAATTAAGAGCAATCAAAATAGCCAAATGCCTGAGATAGACGTACAAGACATAGACCATCTGGGTATTATTGCAGGGATAGTAGGGAATGAGAATTAAATAACTTGTGCAAATGAGGATAGAATAAATAAGAAAAGAAGGCTTAATTATGTACTATTGCGAAGAGATTGAATCAGAGATGGTGAAGTTTTATATTTCGCTAAGCGAGA
>JBIKYZ010000133.1:0-13975 GCA_044354985.1 Pseudanabaena sp.
CTGGCAAATACTACTATCTTAGTACTCCTAAATCATTAGTGCTTCGATTTCTCATGCCCAATATTTGGGCATCTCTTAATGTGCCGTTCATCCATTTTTTGCTTCAATTTTTTCCAAACTCCAATTTGTGGGATTGTTCACCTTTAGTGAACAATCCCACAAACTATTTAGGATTACTATAAGTAGCTAAGAATATACAAACCCAAAACCTATTCCGCCCGCGCTGCGGGCGGAATAGGTTTTGGGGATAAGGTACTTGTGGCTAGGTAAAATTGAAGAAAAAGAATGATTTAGCTTGTATTTTGATTTGCCAAAAATCAGACTGTTGGCAAAGTGGTGGAAAAGAAATTTATCAGCGCTTGGAAGAAGAACTACGCGATCGCGGCTTAAGTAATCGCGTCCAAATCCAAAAGATAGGATGTCAGAAGCGATGCAAACAAGCACCTAATTTGGTAATCATGCCTAATAAGGATCACCATAGCTATGTTAAGTCGTCACAGGTTGAGAGCTTACTAAATCGATATTTTGGCGATCGCTTCGACTAAAGGTTAAACAGGGGCTAAACTAGGTTTAATAAATTATAAATTTTTGTAGACACTAAGAAAGCGTGATTGATACTCGTCTCGATCTTTACCCTGCCTCTACAGTTCCTCATGGTTGGCCCGGACTGATATGTCGCTATGCGGATTATTTGCCAGTTACAGACCAGACCCCGATCGTAACTTTGCATGAAGGCAATACTCCCCTAATTCCTGCGATCGCTCTAAGCCAGAGGCTCGGACGCAATATCAAAGTATTACTCAAATATGATGGGCTTAACCCTACTGGCAGCTTTAAAGATCGTGGCATGACCATGGCGATCTCTAAAGCCAAGGAAGCTGGTTCGGCGGCAGTAATTTGTGCCAGTACAGGTAATACATCGGCGGCGGCCGCAGCCTACGCTAAGCGGGGTGGGCTAAAAGCATTTGTATTAATTCCTGATGGCAAAATTGCGCTTGGTAAATTGAGTCAAGCATTAATTTATGGAGCAGAAGTAATTGCGATCGATGGCAACTTTGACCAAGCTCTAGAAATTGTGCGGGAAATGTCTGAGAAATTCCCAATTACTCTCGTTAACTCTGTCAATCCATATCGTCTAGAAGGACAAAAAACGGCTGCCTTTGAACTGGTGGAAGCGATCGGCGATGCTCCCGATTGGCTCTGCATTCCCATGGGAAATGCAGGAAATATCACTGCCTATTGGATGGGATTTTCGCAGTACCATGCGTTAGGTAAGGCTACAAAATTGCCTCGCATGATGGGTTTTCAAGCTGCTGGTTCTGCACCGTTAGTAACAGGCAAAATTTTTGATCAGCCCGAAACGATCGCAACGGCGATCAGAATTGGCAATCCCGCCAACTGGGCAAAGGCTCTCAAGGTAAGAGAAGAAAGCGACGGTGCTTTTAATAGTGTCACTGATGTTGAGATTTTGTCAGCCTACAAGTTCTTAGCAGGTGAAGAGGGTGTGTTCTGTGAACCTGCAAGTGCGGCTTCGGTTGCTGGGTTGCTGAAAGTCAGCGATCAAATTCCTTCAGGAGCAACGATTGTTTGCGTATTAACAGGTAATGGCATAAAAGATCCTGACACTGCGATCGCTTGTGCCGAGTCCAAATTGCACAAAGGCATAGCGCCAGACATTACTAGTGTTGCAAAAGTAATGGGATTTTAAAAAAGAACCTCCCTATGGGAGGTTCTTTTTATTGCAATGTTTTGAGTATTGCACGATCTAAGCGATCGCCATTTTCGAGAATAGTTAACGTTGGCGCAGAATTTGTAATAACCATAGCTACTAAAGATCTTGTAGTCGTAATCTTACCGAATCACCGTGAGATGGTAAGCCTTCAGCTTCGGTGAGTAAGGCGATCGCACCCGATACTTCCTTCAATGCTTCAGGACTGTACTGAATCAAGCTGGAATGCTTGATGAAAGTCTCGACCCCCAGCGCTGACGAATAACGCGCACCACCGCAGGTGGGCAAAGTATGATTTGGACCTGCTAGATAGTCACCAACGGCTTCAGGCGTGGCATGTCCGATGAAAATTGCCCCCGCGTGACGGATTTGATCAACTAGCTGCCAAGGCTCTTCAACTTCGAGTTCTAGATGTTCAGGCGCAAATTGGTTAGATAGCTCGGCGGCGGTTTTGAGGCTATCGACAACGACGATTAAGCCATAATGAGCGATCGCTTTCTCTGTCATCAAGCGACGCGGATGACTTTCTAACATTCGATTCACTTCTTCGCTAACACGATTAGCAAGGCGGGAATCATTGGTAATTAGGATCGAAGCTGCCATCTGGTCATGTTCGGCTTGGGCTAGCATATCAGCAGCTACATAAGTAGGATTAGCACTAGCATCAGCAATGATCAAAACTTCAGAAGGTCCTGCGATCGAGTCGATCCCAACCCTGCCAAATACCTGTTTCTTGGCAAGAGTGACATAGATATTGCCTGGTCCTGTGATCATATCGACCTTGGGGATGGTTTCAGTCCCATAAGCCAAAGCCGCGATCGCCTGCGCTCCACCCACACGATAAATTTCTTCGACACCAGCCACCTGAGCTGCTACTAAAATCGCAGGATTGATCGTGCGCTCTTGCCCAGGAGGTGTAACCATCACAATCTTTTTCACCCCTGCTACTCTTGCAGGTACGGCATTCATCAAAACAGTACTTGGATAGGCGGCTTTCCCCCCAGGAATATAAATACCAGCCGAGTCAACAGGTGTATAGCGCTTGCCCAACACCACATCTTTATCGCCAAAGTGCACCCAGCTTTGGGGTACACGCATTTTGTGAAATTCTTCGATACGCTGATGCGCTAATTCGATTGCTTTAAGCAGTCCGCCTTTGACTTGCTGATAAGCAGCATCAAGTTCTGATCCACTTACACGCAGTTCAGCCGCCGTAAAGTCTTGTCCGTCAAACTCTGAGGTGTAATGCAAAAGGGCGCTATCGCCTTTGCGCCTGATCGTTTGAATGATTTCTGTGACGGTGGCTTCTTTATGGATCATCTGATCGTCATAGATGCGATCGCAAATCCGCTTAATTTCGGATTCTGCTTCAGTTCTCTGGGTGACAATTCGTAGCATAGATTGTGACGTAAGAAGCGATGATTAATCCTAGCTTAACCTGTATTCCTGTAAGTTGTGGGGATAAGGAGCGTAAATTAATAATGAATTCAAATCAACTAATATAAAATCTATGCAAGTAACTGATCGCGCACGTCCAACACATGGGGGAAATCGTCAATGGGCGGCGAGTCTTGCTGGTATTGAGCAGGAGCAAATTTTAGATTTTTCGGCAAGTATTAATCCTCTTGGTCCTCCCCAATCAGCGATCGCGGCGATTCAATCGCACTTAGCTGAGCTTAATCATTATCCAGATCCCGAATACACATTACTCAGACAAGCTTTAGGAAAGTTTCACCAGTTATCGCCAGAATGGATTTTGGCAGGTAATGGGGTTGCCGAGTTATTAACATGGGTGGGACGCGATCTTTCGCAATTATCGACAACAGTTCTATTTACGCCAGCTTTCACTGATTATTATCGCGCTCTCAAAACTTTTGATTGTCAAGTAGAAAAGTATCCAATTCTATTTAATAATCAAGATCTAAATTTGCAGGTAGAACTCCCACAAATTATCAATTCCCATACAAAAGGAATATTAATCAATAATCCCCACAATCCTACTGGGTATTTATTTTCTAGGGATAGTCTTTTACCTTATCTAGAACAATTTGCTCTAGTAGTAATTGATGAAGCATTTATGGATTTTCTGTCGCCAGAGCAGCAGCAAAGTTTAATTGATTTAGTTCCATTGCATCCTAATTTAGTGATTTTGCGATCGCTAACTAAATTTTATAGCTTGCCAGGGTTACGACTTGGCTATGCGATCGCTCATCCTGATCGTTTACAGCGTTGGCAAGCATGGCGCGATCCTTGGTGTGTAAATGCTTTGGCAGTAGCAGCAGGAATTGCTGTACTTGAAGATCAGGAATTTCAACAACAAACTTGGACTTGGCTTGCGGAAGCAAGATCGCAACTATTTACAGGTTTATCGCAAATAGCTGATTTAAATCCCTTGCCAAATGTTGCCAATTATCTATTAGTAAAAACTGAAGTTGCGGGTTCTCTTTTACAAAAGGAACTATTGCAAAATGAGCAAATTCTCATTCGTGATTGTCTGAGTTTTCCTGAATTAGGCGATCGCTACTTTCGAGTGGCTGTACGTCTGGAACATGAAAATCAAAAATTAATAAATGCTCTATCAAGTCGCTGGCCAGCTAAATCATGATCGGTGTATTTGTTTTTTTGTTAATGAAATGCGCGTTTCAGCAGCCACTTACAGCGCTTTGCGCTCAAACCCAAACCAAGGAGAATCTTGAAAGTGTTGCTTTGCAACGCTTTCAAGATTCTCTTTGATCTAAACTACCCAGAGCTGAAATTACAGAAGTAATGCAGATAATCCGAAAATCATTCTGATGATGGATGATCATGTTTGTTCTTGGCTGAGTTCAGGTTGACGATATTTCCAAATTGGATCTTCAATTCCTGCTTGAGAAAAACCGCGATCGCGGATCAGACAGGCATGACATTTACCACAACCGCCCTTGATGCCAGCATAGCAAGTATGAGTTAGCGCAAGAATTTCCTCAAAGCGCTCGCCTAATACGTCAACCGCAAGATTGACGCTCTCTGCCTTGGTTAATTGCATCAAGGGAGTATGAATGATAAAGGAATCAGGATTGCCCCATATACCTTCTCCAATCGCCTTTGCCATGAAATCGATAAATACTTGACGGCAATCATAGTAACCTGCAAAGTCGGCTTCACAGACCCCTATAAAAATATCTTTAATACCAAGTACGGCCGACCGATTTCCTGCCAAGGTAAGAAACAGAATATTTCTTGCTGGCACAAAAGTTGGCTCAACCCCTCCAGGCAATTCTTCCGTAGAATCATATTGCCCTAAAGGAGTATCTGAAACTAGTGGAGATGTTCCTTTTAAAATTGGACCTAATTGAATAATTTCATGACTAGCGAGGTTGAGAGATTTAGCGATCGCGATCGCACTTTCCAGTTCCACCACATGGCGTTGTCCATAATCAAATGTAATTGCATGAACTTCATCAAACTGTTGACAAGCAATAGCGGCACAGGTTGTTGAATCCTGCCCTCCGCTAAGAACACATAATGCTTTTTTCATGCAACACCTATGTATTTATGAGTTTGTAGAGAGAGTCGGTAATTTGGGTTTTGTTGAAGTAGCTCTAGAATGATAGAAATAGCACGATCGCGAACATTCCATTCTGGCTGTAGGAATATAGGACAATCTTGGACTGTTAGTAAGTAGTCCTTGTAAAATTCCAATTCTTGCCCCGTACTAATTACAAATTTGATTTCGTTTGCACGCATCCAAAACAGCTCTTGGACTGGGTAGGATGGACTAAGATGATGCTTAGGAGAAAGAGTAATCCAAGCTAATAATGGAATCTCTTGCCAGAATGCTCCAGAAGTTTCAATATTAACTTGTCTGTCTGCATCAAATAATGCTTGCACCAGTTGCGGTAACTGCTTATGGATAAACGGTTCTCCTCCACTAATCACAACCCTAGGAGATCGTAATTCCTTGAGTAATTCTGTAAACGATTTCATCTCTCTGGGTGCGTTAAGACCTCCATCACTATAGCCTGTGTCACACCAGCTACAACGAACTGGACATCCTGAAAGGCGAATGAAATCCACTAGAGTCCCTATCCAAAAACCTTCCCCCTGCACAGTGCTCTGAAAAGTTTCATGGATAGGGACTTGCAGCACCTCATGTATTGACATTATTGGGACATTCCTGACAATGACCTGAATTAAATTAAGTACTAAATGAATATTTGACGATCAATATATAAGGTATATGTGCAGAAAGTCAAGTTTCTGGCTAACACCAATTTCCGAAAGTCTAGTCATAGCTCAAATTCATTGAAACGAGTTACACTGACAGAATATTTGATCATCTTATAACTCATGACCTGCCCAGTTCCTAAAGAGCAACAACCACTTAATGAATATGTCGAGCTTAAGGAAGCTTTCTTTTATCGCTGGGCAAAGCTAGCGCGATCGCAGTATTTGCGAGTGTTATTGCTCATGTGGCTAGGTTTCACAGTTGTTTTTTTGCCAGTGGCGATGAGTATTGAGTCACCAAGCCGACATTTGTGGCAATTTATCTGTGTGGCGAGTATTGGCGGCGCTGTGGGGCTAATTTTACCCGTGTTGCTATTACTATCAGGATGGAGTCATGTCAAGCAAAGGCTTGACAGTGCGAAGATTTTTTATGAAGAGTCGGGCTGGTATGACGGGCAAACTTGGGAAAAGCCAGAAGCGGATTTAGTCAAGGATCGTTTGTTAGTAGCCTATGAGATTAAACCTGTTGTAAGTAGATTGCAAAAAACACTCTTGGGAATCATTGGATTTCTTACTCTTGGCATTGCAGCTCTAAATATTTTATAAAACCAGTTTTATGCTTTGCAGAGCCGAAGGCTCTGTAAAGCAAATTTTTTTTGACTTTTTATGCCCAATAGGGTGAAGCTAATTTTGCAAAACAAGACTTAACATATGTTTACAAGCGAATTAACATATGTAGCAAAACTTCAATAGAGCGTGCTAAGTAACATTTGACGAAGTTTTGGGCTTGAGACTAATTGAGGTAAGGGAATATGACTGTTTTAGACCAATATTTTGAACTTTCCGATCGCGCTAATGATGACGAGAAAGCATTTAACGAATTGGTAGAGTTATTCGCTGAGCAAGCCGAAGTCCATCCATCGGGGGCAAAAAAAGTAGTTGGCAAAGATGAAATTGCACAACTATATCGCAAATTTTTTCAATCTTATTCTGGGATGCAACGTGTTTGGACGACCAGAAAGACCGAGAATGGACTAGAAGCTATTTGGGCGATCGCAGGTAAGCGTGATAGTGGTGAACTATTCGCGATGCAGGGCAGACATATTGCCGAAGTCGATGCCCAAGGCAAAATCTACGCCTTAGAAGTTCATGTATCCAAAGCTAGCTAATCCATCAATTGAAGAATATCTTGCCAGTTTCGATAAATTTGGCATTCACCTTGGTTTAGAGCGCATTCAACAACTGCTCGAGACTTTAGGAAATCCCCATCAACAAATTCCCGTGATTCATGTCGCTGGCACAAATGGAAAAGGTTCTGTTTGTGCTTTTTTGTTGTCAATTTTACAAGTCGCAGGCTATCGAGTTGGGCGTTATACTTCGCCACATCTACTTGATTGGCGCGAACGCATTACAATTAATGGTGAATGGATTAGTAATAAGGATTTATTAGAGGCTTTACACCAAGTTGATGCCGCGATCGCATCAGAGTTTCCACCAACGCAGTTTGAAGTTTTCACGGCTGCGATGTGGTGGTATTTTGCTCAACAAAAATCACAGCAAAATCTGGATATTGCGATTATTGAAACTGGTTTGGGCGGTAGACTAGATGCGACTAACGTATGCGATCGCCCTTTAGTTAGTGCAATCACCTCAATTGGACTAGATCATTGTCAGCAATTGGGAAATACCTTAGGTGCGATCGCATCGGAAAAAGCAGGAATTATCAAACCTAAATGTCCCGTAGTTATTGCCGAGAATGATCCTGAAGCGATCGCGACTTTGCAAGCAAAATCAACAGAATGTGATGCGCCCATAACTTGGGTCAATGCTGCTACTCGCACAGATACAGGCGCGATATGGCAAGGTTTCGCATATCC
Source organism: Pseudanabaena sp. (assembly GCA_044354985.1). Classification (GTDB taxonomy): domain Bacteria; phylum Cyanobacteriota; class Cyanobacteriia; order Pseudanabaenales; family Pseudanabaenaceae; genus Pseudanabaena. Next base: position 7,813 of record JBIKYZ010000133.1, read on the forward strand.
TTTACCGTTACTGGGAAACCATCAGTTAATTAATTCGGCGATCGCGATCGCTGTAGTGCAATCGTTGAGAACACAAGGTTGGCAAATTAGCGATGATGCGATCCGAACAGGAATGGCGAATACAGAATGGGCAGGTCGATTGCAATGGATAGAATTTAACTTAAATGGAAAGTCGCGCAAAATTTTAATTGATGGAGCGCATAATGTCGCAGCGGCAGAATATCTTAGACAATTTGTAAATGAATCTTTTCCAAATCAACGAAAGCTTTGGGTAATGGGAATTCTCAATACGAAGGATCAATCTGGAATTCTCCAAGCCCTTCTGCATCCTGATGATTTACTGTATCCAGTACCTGTTCCTAATCCCGCAACAACATTGCCTCAGGATTTAGCCAAGATTGCCTCTGCAATTCTCAAGGCTGAGCCTCATGCTTATGAGCATCTGCAATTAGGGCTTGAAGCTGCTTTTGATGATCAGCGATCACATGATATTGTCATTCTCTGCGGCTCATTATATTTAGTTGGTGAGTTTCTTGGTCATTTTAAAATTGTCTAGATCCCCCCACCCTACCCAGCCGCCATTGGAAAGGGGGATTGAGGGGGATCTCTTTTTGGTTTAACAATTAGGAGAGGTAAAAGTGCTAAGCGATCTAAATCTTCACAGTGAATATCGCAGCGATGCCTGCGATTTAGTAAAAGATTTTTACATTCCTTGTTTAGAGAACTCTATTCTCTATAGTCGAGCAGTGGAATTTTTTTCTAGCACCTCAATGGCAACAGTCGCCAAGGGGCTAATGTCATTACTGCGCTCGGGCGGTAAGATGCGCTTGATTGCTTCACCATGTTTGTCAGAGCAGGATGCTGAAGCGATCGCACTGGGGCTCAAACAGCGAGATGAGGTTATTACACAAAGTTTATTAAAGGAGTTAGAGCAAGAGTTTGAAGAGGTTGTCAAAGATCGTTTAGCCTGTCTTGCGTGGCTTTTGAGTAAAAATATTTTAGAGATTAAGCTCGCTATTCGTAAGGATATTCGCAATCAGAGAGGCATCTATCATGAGAAGCTAGGGATTTTCTCTGACGAAGCGGGTAATCTTGTTGCCTTTACAGGGTCGGCAAATGAAAGCTCTAGTGCTTTGATGGATAATTTTGAGTGTATTGATGTTTTTTGCTCTTGGGAGGCAGGCATAAGGGAGAGAGCTTTGAGCAAAGCCGAGAACTTTAGAAGATTATGGGAAAATCGCACCCCATTGCTTGACATTCTCGATTTTCCTGATGCCGCTATGCGATCGCTGTTGCGTTTACGACCTGATCAATTTCCTGTTGATGAAATCATGAAAAGAAATCCTGTCATGTCAGAAGCAAGCAAAGAATATATGCCTATTGTTATTCATCAAGATAATGGATTACCGATATTGCCTTCTAATGTAGAACTGCGGGATTATCAAAAAGAGGCGATCGCTAATTGGTTTAAGAATAATGGACGTGGTACGTTAAAAATGGCGACGGGTAGCGGTAAGACGATTACGGCACTAGCGATCGCGGCTGAACTTTATCAAAAGATTGGGTTGCAGGTTTTACTAATTGTTTGTCCCTATCGACATCTGGTAATTCAGTGGGCAAGAGAATGTCAGAAATTTGGACTGGAACCAATCTTAGCTTTTGAAAGTGTTCATAATTGGCAAGATCGGCTGTCTACGCAACTTTATAACGTGCGATCGGGAAATCAAAAATTTCTGACTGTAATTACTACAAATGCAACGATGATCGGTCAGGGGTTACAGTCACAGTTGCGCTATCTTCCTGAGAAAACTTTAATCGTGGTTGATGAAGCGCATAATTTAGGGTCAAGGCGTTTGGTTGAGAGCTTGCCGCGTAATGTTGGGCTGAGACTTGCGCTGTCAGCAACTCCAGAACGCTATTTTGACGACCAAGGAACGAAGGCTATATTTGATTATTTTGGATCGGTGATCCAGCCAGAATTTACGCTAGCGGATGCAATTAGGGCGGGAGCCTTGGTGCATTATCTTTACTATCCGATTTTGGTAGAACTGACAGAATCCGAGACTGAGAAATATGCTGATTTAACAAAAAAGATTGGTAGGGCGATCGCTTTTGATGGAGATCGTGATGATAACGAGGTAGTAGCGGCTTTATTGATGCAAAGGGCTAGGCTATTGGGTTCGGCGGCGAATAAGTTGGTGGCTTTGCGAGAACTGATGCAGCAACGTTTGGATACATCACATACATTGATTTATTGTGGTGACGGCTCGGTTGAGGATCAAGTTACTGAAGAAAGTACGAGGCAGTTGGATGCGGTGGCACAGTTGCTGGGATCTGAATTGGGATATCGCGTTAATACATATACTGCTGAGACATCTTTAGAAGACCGCGAGAATTTACGACTTTTATTTGAATCTGGAGAATTACAGGGACTGGTGGCAATTCGTTGCTTAGATGAAGGTGTGGATATTCCTGCGATTCAAACGGCAATTATGTTGGCAAGTAGTAGCAATCCGCGTCAATTCATTCAGCGTCGAGGGAGGATTTTGCGATCGCAATCTCATAAAAAACGCGCAACTTTGTATGACATGATTGTGTTACCGCCTGATTTGGGGAGAGAGACAATTGATGTTGAACGCAATCTACTCAAAAAGGAATTACATCGCTTTGTCGAGTTCGCGAATCTAGCAGATAACGGCGGCGAAGCTAGACTAAAGTTATTGGATTTACAACAACGCTATGGATTGATGGATTTATAGTATTTGCATCGTAAGGGCAATTCATGAATTGCCCTTACGATGCTTTCTTTTGTATAAGTCCTATTCGTCCGACAACTTGCAGATTCATGAAAATTCAGGCTTTATCTGAGATAAAATCGATAAACGTATGAGTATTTGGAAATGAGTAAAGTTCAAAGTCTAAGTAGTCTTCATGAGCCAATTGAAAAAGCTCCACCAGAAGTTCAACAAATTATTCGTAATGTCCTAAAGATCGAAAAGGATCGGCTCGACAAAAATGAATTGGGGCGAATTAATGAGGATATTCTCAAAATTGTTAAGGAAGCTGTGCAATGAAGCTGATCTCTATCAAGTTGTTTAATTTTCGTTGTTTTTATCAGCAAACGCCTGAAATCGTTTTAGCCAGACTGGACGATCGCAATATTACGATCATGCATGGCAATAATGGCACTGGCAAGACATCTCTGCTCAATGCTTTTACATGGGTGTTATACGAAAAATTCACCTCAGCTTTTGGCGATTCTGAACAGCTTGTCAACCGTCAGGCGATCGCGGAATCACAATTAAATCAGCCTGTAGAATGCTGGGCTGAAGTTTTATTTGAGCATGATGCTAAGCGCTATCGGGTGCGGCGGTTAACCCGCGCCTATCAGCTTGCCAATAATGGCGAGAAAAACATTCAATACAACAAAAGTGAGTTGTTTTTGCAAGTGGCGGGGGATGATGGACGTTGGGTGACTCAAAATCATCCTGAAGCTGTAATTAATGGCATTTTACCGAAGAGTTTGCATCAGTACTTCTTCTTTGATGGTGAGCGAATTGAGCAGATTGTGCGATCAGACAATCGCAATGAGATTGCAGAAGCAACCAAAAAGCTTTTAGGGGTACAGGTTTTGGACAATGCGATTAAACATCTTAAAGAAGCTAGAAAGTCCCTTGAGGATGAACTCAAAAGTATTGGCGATGCTCAAACTAAAACCCTGATTTCGCAAAAGCAGAATCTAGAGAGTAATAGCACTGAATTTGAAGTAAGAATCAAGGAAATCGAACAGGAACTAGAAGCACAAAACCAACTAAAGATATCTTGCAATCAACGATTGACAGAATTGGGTGGTATTGATGAAATCCAAAAGCGGCGTGAGGCTCTTGAACAACAAGAACGGGAAAACCGCAGTAATTTACGAGGTTTAAAGAACCAACTAAAGACAGATATTTCTACCAAGGGCTATAGTGTATTTCTGACGGGTGCGATCGCTGATTTTCGCGGGTTAGTTGAGGATCTGCATGAATGCGGCGAACTACCTGCGGATATTAAACAGACGTTTGTGTTAGATCTATTAGAACGGCGTAAATGCATCTGTGGAGCAGCATTACATGATGGTTCTCCTAATTATGAACAGGTCAAGTCTTGGCTAGAGAAAGCTGGGTTAGCAGATGTAGAAACTGCAACTTTGAAGCTAGAAGGTTTTGTTGATGAAGTAGAGAAACAGGCTACAGATTTTTGGCAAGGTATTGATACTAAGCAATCTAATATCAATCAACTCAAGACAGCCATCTCTCGGCTTGAATTAGAGCTAGAGTCAATTAGCGAACAGTTACGTAAGAGTCCCGTAGAGGATATTCGGCAAATGCAAAACCGCCTTGATGAGATCGATCGCAGGGTTGAGGATTTAACCTTAGAGAAAGGTAAAAAGCTCCAGAAATGGACTGATTATCAAGGGCAAATTGAAAATCTTCAGAAGCAAATTAAGAGCAGTAAGCAAAATGAAGGTAAACAAAAGCTTGCTCAAAAGCGTATTGATGCAGCCCAACAGGCGATCGATCTCCTGAGCGAGTTAAAGACTAACCGCAATGAGCTATTCCGCAAGCAATTGGAAACTCGGATCTGTGAAATCTTTAGCCAGATCTCGTTCAAAGCGCAAACACCGAGACTAAGTGAAAAGTATGAATTGAGCTTAGTAGAAACTGTAGCTGGTCAAGAAGTTCAGTCGGGTGCATCGACAGGAGAGAATCAGATTCTCAGTTTATCTTTTATCGGGAGCATCATCGATCGCGTGAGGGAATGGAGCAAGTCTGGTTTGGTGATGGGGCCAGATAGCAGTACTTTCCCAATGGTAATGGATTCGCCCTTTGGGAGTCTAGATGAAATTTACCGTCGGCAGGTAGCAAGATTGATTCCTCAGTTGGCAAACCAGCTTGTAGTGATGGTTTCTAAAACCCAGTGGCGGGTGGAGGTTGCTGATGAGATGACTCCTCGCGTGGGTAAAGAATATGTGTTTGTATTCAACTCTAATAAACCTGACACGCAAACCGATGACATAGTTCTCTATGGCAAGAGCTATCCATTGGTGCGAAAAAGTGCCTATGATTATGAATATACCGAAGTCTTGGAGGTGAATCATGGTTAATACAACTACGGCTCCTAAAGCAGAGATTATCAGCGATCGCTGGGTTAAGACAACGTGGGACGAGTTTTTAGCGCTTGCAGACGATCCTAAGTTGGAGACAGGTAGATTTTATTATGACAATCATAAAATGAGGATTGAGATGTCACCAGTTGGACCAATACATGCCCATGAAAACTCCATTGTTTCTAATGTGGTTCGGCTCTTTGCGACGATTAGAAATATTCAGATCTATGAATATACAAATTGTAGTTTTAGAAAAAAAGGCGAGAGTGAATGTCAGCCAGATATTGCCTTTTATCTAGGGGCTGACTTGAAGTTGCCGCCTCGCAATAATGCACCTGTGGATCTCAATAAGTTTGATTTGCCAACTCTGATTGTGGAAATCTCTTCAACAACGCTGCAAGATGATTTGGGATATAAGCGCTTATTGTATGAGCGTTTAGGGATTCTAGAATATTGGGTGGTGAATGCTCAAACTTCTGAGGTGTTTGCTTTTACAATCGCTGATGGACGTAGCGGCATAGTTGAGCGATCTCAAGTTCTCGAAGGTTTGGAAATTACCACGGTACAAGAGGCACTTAAACGCAGTCAAACTGAAGATGATGGCGCGATCGCGAGATGGCTATTGCAAATTTTTAATGGGTAGGGATATGGCGGGCGATTCTGTAAGTTTATCTGACACCTATAATGAGTTATTAATTGAGATAAAGCAACGGATTCGGGCTGCTCAATATGAGGCTTTGAGAGCGGTTAATCGAGAGCTAGTAATGCTTTATTGGGATCTTGGCAGGATGATTGTCACTCGTCAGCAGGGAGAAACTTGGGGAAAGTCGGTTGTGGAGCAGTTGGCTAAAGATTTGCAAGCTGAGTTTCAAGGTGTCAGTGGGTTTTCTGCGCGTAATATTTGGAGAATGCGTGATTTTTACTTGACATATCACCTCAATACAAAACTGTCACCGTTGGTGGCAGAAATTGGCTGGTCGCATAATTTAGTAATTATGGAGAGATGCAAGGATG
>JBIKYZ010000377.1:0-4221 GCA_044354985.1 Pseudanabaena sp.
ATCGTTGGATTTCTACTCCTCCACAAGTTGGACATTTGACTGCTTCAAATACCATTTTTTTTCTCTTGACAGAACTACTGCTGATTTTACCTTATTCTGCTCCTGTCAACAAATATGATACACCACCTGATTTTGTTTCGAGAAAACATCCAAATCAAGGGATCTTTGCCTCTTTGCAGAATGCTATATGGATTACATTATTTACAATTCCAATTTTGAGTTTCGGACTGTTTTTTATCTTACTTAATGGTAAACAAGCGAGTATTCTATCCGCCTTAATAACTGGAATAGGTTTAGCTATAGTATTTGGATTTCTTTTTAGTGGAGTCCAAGTCCTGATACACTTTATTCTACGCTGTCTTCTCTATCGCAATGGCTCTATCCCTTGGAACTACGCTCGATTTCTTAACTACAGCACCGAGCGGATGCTATTACAGCGCGTTGGTGGACGCTATCGCTTTATCCATCGTCTCCTCCAAGTGCATTTCGCAGCCCAGATTAGTGATAAGGAATGAGAATTAAATAACTTGTGCAAATGAGGATAGAATAAATAAGAAAAGAAGGCTTAATTATGTACTATTGCGAAGAGATTGAATCAGAGATGGTGAAGTTTTATATTTCGCTAAGCGAGAAAGACAAACGAAGATATGCAGCAATTGAAGCAAAAAAGATGGGGCATGGCGGTATAAAATATATATCAGAATTATTTGGATGTCATCGAAACACAATCACAGAGGGAAAAAATGAAATAGAAAATATAGAAGTAGAAGAGTTTAATAATCAAGCTATTCGAGTAAATGGAGGAGGAAGAAAGAGTTGCTTTGAGCAAATACCAGAACTAGATGAAGCATTTTTAAGGGTAGTTCAAGAACACACTGCGGGAGACCCGATGCAACCAGAAGTAAAGTGGACGTACTTAAACCAAAGTCAAATAGTTGAAGGTCTAAAACAACAGGAGATAGAGATAAGTGCGCCTATTGTCAGGAAACTGCTGGATAAACACAATTACGTGAAACGCAAAGCACAAAGGCAATTGGCAACAGGTCATACCGCAAATCGTAACGAACAGTTTGAAAACATTGATCGACTAAAGCAAGAATATAGAGATGCAGGTAATCCAATTATCAGTATAGACACCAAAAAAAAGAGTACATTGGCAACCTGTATCGAGCAGGGAAACTCTACGCAACCGAATCAAGAGAGGTTTTAGACCATGACTTTCCCGATCTAGCTGATGGGGTAATCATCCCTTATGGTATCTACGATATGCAGAGAAATGAAGGGTTTATTAATTTAGGTAATAGTCGTGATACCAGCGAATTTGCTTGTGACAGCCTCAGACATTGGTGGCAACAAATAGGTAAATTGTATTATGCCTTTGCCACATCAATTTTGCTTTTATGTGATGGGGGAGGCAGTAATAGTTCAAACTACTATATCTTCAAGGAGGATTTACAAAAACTGGCTAATGAAATTGGTATTGAAATTAGGATTGCGCATTACCCTCCCTATACATCGAAATACAATCCCATCGAACATCGCTTATTTCCCCATGTCACCAGAGCTTGCCAAGGGGTGATTTTTACGAGTATTGAGCTAGTAAAATCCCTGATTGAAAAAACGTCTACTAAAACTGGCTTGAGGGTAATCGTTAATCTTATGGATAAAGTCTATGACAAGGGTAGAAAGGTTATGGATGGTTTCAAAGAAAATCTACCTATTGTTTTTGATGAATATCTTCCTAAATGGAACTATAGAGCCATTCCTCAAAATGCATAAGTTATTTATTTTTCATTCCTAACTTATTTCTACTGCTTCTGTTGCTTCTCCTTCGTACTTACCATCTACATGAAATGAGCTTGAGTCCAAATGTCCTGTTGCTACTTCTATGCCAAATTTCTTTACGGCTGCTAGGCTTATTGTCATGAATATATCACTCACGTTTTTGGCATATATATCATCCATGACTTGCCCTAGTCGGTCATCGTTTAAGTACTCTGCTTTTACTCCTGCTCCTAATAAATGTTCTACGGCGATCCCTTCATAGAATTTCTCAAACATATACAACGGTGCGGATACAAATCCTAATCCGTTGATCAGCATTGCTTTTACGATTACCCCTGCGCTTACTTTCTCTCGACTGTTTTTGCCCAGTTTTTCGTTGATGATCTCCTCTATCCCGATCTCATCGATTATTCCTGCTACGATTCCTAGATGGTCTAGGTTTTGCACTGTTATCTCGTTTCTGATATCTCCCTCCTGTTTCTATCCTTGCTTTTTTCCTATTCTAATTATTTTGCACTTCTTTTGAGAGCGGAATGTGGGTTGTAAGATTTTTTCGACAATTACTCGAATCATTGCCAGACAAACGTACGGGTAGTCCTAAAAAGGAAAGGATGAACGAGCAGGCAAAGAAGCGTTGTAATGATGAATAAAATTCCAAATGGCTCCGATGTGATTTTCCAACTTTTTAGAAAAGGATAAGGTCTTTCTAACTAGTCTTGATACTCGTTGACGTAACGTACAGTTGAATCTCTCAATATAGTTGGTCTTGCCCGTTTCTTTACCGACTGCCCTATGACGTTTACTGGGCAGGACAACTGGATAAGCTGTGTAGAAATCAGTGTAAATAACCGCACATTGGCGATAGACACTAGGCAACGATTCCCATAACTTCTGAGCTGATTCGCCAGAGCGATCACCTTTGTTATCCACAAAAGACCACAATTCATCCATCTGTATGGTCAAACGGTGCTTTGTTTTTGCTTCTACCTCAACCTGTTGAGTTACGTCCTCATATTTATGATTGACGTAACTCTGCAACCATCGTTCTGAAATATTGAGGACTCTGGCAATTCCAGCTAGTGGGATTTTTTCTAGTAGTAGTTTCTCAAGAAGGTCATAAGTGTCTTGGGTACGCTCTGAAACTCTCTGCCACTGTGGATTTTCTACAAATTGACGACCACAGTCCCGACATTTATAATTTTGTTTTCCATGTCGTGTACTGCCGTTTTTTACCACGGATACGGACTGGCAGGATGGACAGGATGGCCTTGCTTCTGACATTACTTTACTTTGTATCAACTATCTGGATATTTTCCTTTTTAGGACTACCCAGAAATTAATTGCTTAGAGCTTTCATCAAAGCAAACTAAGGGGTAATCAGGGTCATAAGGGAGAGTGTACAATTCGAGGATCTCCTCCATCTGGCAGACAAACTCAGCATTGGCTTCAGGGGGAATCACCCATGATTGATTTAACCAAGGCTTAAGTTCGTTTTTTTTAGCGCCTGTCGCACACTTTCATGGGAAATACTCTCGACATATCCCATGGTGACGATTTGGTCGGCTAATAATCTTAATGTCCACCGACTGCAACCTTCGGGTGGACTACTGCAAGCTACGGCAATCAAATGGGCTTCTGTTTCTCCGTCTAGTTCTTTCAGTTTCAATGTTTGCCGTGGACGGGGTACGAGTGCATTTTCTAATCCCTCTTCGACAAACCTTTGCTTTACCCGTTCAATGGTTCGGATGCTGATGTTGAAAATGTCACTAATTGATTGATCTTTCCATCCTCCTTCCTCTTGATTCTCATCCGCTTTTAGCAAAATATGAGCATGATTATGCGGCTGACTTGCCATTTTTTGTGATTTGTTCTAGTTTTTGACGTTCTTCTTCGCTTAACTTCACTTTGTATCGTTTTGCTGGCATAGCTTTTTCTTTGTTTCTTTCCTATGCCTTTATCTTACCCGTCAATAATCCCTTGACTGTCTACTAGGGATCGCAAGCACATACAAAAATGTGCATGACTTGGTACATTACCGAATGAGAGCAAGACCAAAGGTAGCACGTCCCTATAGCGCCAGCTAAAACCAAGGGCAATGCGAGGACTATAAAAAAAACTCTCTGAAAACCTAGCAATGATTGCATGGTATGTCTTATCAGTGCTGGGCTTAACGGGAAAAGTCCGTTTCTTTTGTCAAGATGAAACAAGGATTGGTTTGAAAACTATCAGTGGTCGTAAAATCACTGCCCATGGGGTCAAACCCAAGGCAAAAGTCCAGTGGCAGTTTCTAGCTACATGGCTATACAGTATCAGCAATTCCAAATTCAAAACCGTAACAAGGGATACATAATATCAGTAAAGAAATTAACCCGATCCTGCAAACACAGGAGCATCATCAAGCATAAATTCGATTAAATGTTGCCAACTCTCAAAGAC
>JBIKYZ010000378.1:0-4219 GCA_044354985.1 Pseudanabaena sp.
TGACAATTATTGGCATAATGGGTTTAGGGATAATGATTTGTTTTCGGTTGAAAGTTGAAACTCTCATTATCCCTTTTCGCTTAATCCCGCTCTTTCTTTGCTTCAATCTTGTCCAAAGTCCAAAATTGATACATGTCCACAGAAATTAAGTTAGATCCTCAATCTCCCATTAAACCTTGGTGGCAACAACATGGTGAAACCATTCGGATTTTTGTTATAGCCCTTGCGATCGCAGTATTTTTGCGGACTTTTATTGTGGAGCCACGATTCATTCCGTCAGGCTCGATGGAGCCCACTCTGCAAGTAGGCGATCGCATCTTAGTCGATAAGATCTCACAGCAATGGCAAGAACCCCAACGTGGCGATATTTTAATTTTCTATCCGCCTAAGTCCCCTGCTATTGAAGATAATACTAAAGCTTATATCAAACGCTTGATTGGTATCGAAGGAGATCGCATTGGAGTACGAGGCGGTAAAGTCTATCGCAATGATGAACCTCTTGATGAACCATATATTGCGGAATCTCCTAAATACATGATGCGTACTGTGACTGTACCAAAAGGTTGTTATTGGATGATGGGAGACAATCGCAATCACAGCAATGATTCGCATATTTGGGGATTTTTGCCCAAGGAAAATGTGATTGGTAAAGCAACTATTAGATTTTTCCCTTTTGGCGATCGCTTAGGCGCAATTACAACAGGAAATCTCTAAAAAAGGCTAAGAAAGTCAACCACGAAAACTATAGCAATGTTTTGCTTAGGACATAAAACCCAAATAAATGAAGGCGGCGAGAAGCGCCGCCTTCATTTATTTGGGTTTTGATTTGTCCTATCTATCTTTTTCATTACTATAATTGTAATACCAATTCACAAAAGAGTGATAACGCTTCTGTGAATTAAAAACCAAACCCCGTAAGGGTTTTAAAAACACAAAATGGCTACGCCATTTTGTGTTTTGGTATTACACATTTTCCTTGACAGTCTCATCTCAAAATGGCGCTGCCATTTTGAGAATTAGGATTACAGCAATTAGCGATCGCCTCGGATTAACAACAACTGTACAAGTTGCAATGCTGCATAAATTGCAGTCGCTACATATGTCCATGCAGCAGCGTTAAGCACCTTCCGAGCACCGATATTTTCGTCACCTTGGAGAATGCCTAGCTCATCAATTAGCTTCAAAGCACGGCTAGAAGCATCAAATTCCACAGGTAAAGTCACAATATGAAATAGGATCGCGCTAGCAAACAAAGCAATACCAATATTAATGAAAACAACACTCAGACTGCCTAGCGAAGTCAGGAACAGCCCTGCCATCACCATCAAGGGGCCAAAGTTTGCGCCGATATTCGCTACTGGCACTAGGGATGCGCGGATATTCATAAATTGATAACCGCGTACATCTTGCAAAACGTGACCACATTCATGGGCTGCGATCGCTGCCGCCGCTAGTGATGATGATGCATACACTGATTCCGATAAGCGCACTGCCTTTGCAGAAGGATCGTAATGATCGGTCAGTTCTCCTGCGACTTGCTCTACCGTCACATCATAAATACCCATACGTTGCAGGATGGTCTTTGCTACCTGTGCACCTGTCATTCCAAGGCTAGATCTCATATCTGCATATTTTTCGTAAGTTGCTTTGACACGCTGCTGCGCCCAAAACATCAAGATCATCCCTGGGATGAGGATCAAATAGGATGGGTGAAAAAACATTTACTTTTCTCCTTCAGACATTTCTATGTATGATTATGCCCTTGTCGCTATCGGCTCTGGCGGTAGTGAAAACACTACTGATATGGTTAGGGAAACCATTTTGTATAGCAGTAAAAGAGAGCGATAGGACAAACCAAAACCCCAAATAAAAGTGGTGGCGCGAAGCGCCACCACTTTTATTTGGGGTTGTCCTAAGTAAACCTTGCTATTGCTATACCATTCACAGCAATGATTGAGTTAGGCAAATTAAAACCTCAAGAGTAAAGGCGGTGCGAAACTCCTCCTTTACTCTTGAGGTTGTCCTGAGCAAGGCTTACATTGGTATAAATAAATAAACTTCTTAGAGACTGTCAAATAGAATAGTGATGAAAAAATTACATCTGATTCTTCTCAGTTTGTCTATATTCTGGTTTAAAGGGCAAGCAATGCAAGCACTCGCTGCCCCACAGCCTAGCCAAAAAGGGAATATAGCTCCTACAAATTTAATGACGAAAGTATCAAATCATCTCACTGTCAACGATCTTGAGCAGAAGCCTTTGCTTGGTCATTTGGGGCAGCCTCTCGGTAAAATCATCACGATCGCAGGTGTCGTTCGCCAAGGAGAATTGGGCGCAAAAGCTAGCCCAAGAGATGTGTTAAGCGTCGAAACTGTGAACGATCGCCCTCTCGCTCAGCCCGTAACTATCGAATTTAATCTGTTTATGACAGCGCAAGTTGCCAAGCCTGTTTTAGGGCGATCATTTAAATATGTGGGCTATGAAACAGGAGGATTTACAGGAATTCCTCAAGAAGCATTCAAGTTCGTACCCGCCGTAGCGACGACTGGTCATCGCTTTAATACTTCTTTTCAAGTGCTGAAAGAAGAGTTGGATATTGTTAAAACAAAATCGGATTTGACTCGGTTTAACAATCGCCGTGTTCAAGTGATCGGTCGCTATGTGTCGCACAGTAGTCCAGCACCTGCAATCACGTCCAGCATAGATTTTAAAGGAACCTATACAACTGCAAATATTGTGCTAGAAGATGGAACAGAAATTCCGATTTACCCAACTCATCTTAAACAATCGTTGCGATCGCCTGACGAAGTCAAAACTTATAATGGAAAAATCGTTAAAGTAGTCGGTAAGATTTCTCTTGATCCCGATCAAAAGATACCTCCCAATCAACTTACCATTCTGACGACCTTTGATGGAATCTGGCAATATACTCCCTTTCCACCGAAAGAATAGAATAATACCAATTCACAGAAGTGTAGCCACACTTTCGTGAATTGGTATTACAAACTATTACTAATCAGAACAAAAGCCGACCAAAAATAAGGATGATTATAATTCACAGCGTCTTCTTTAATATTGCGATTAATCATGCTTAACTGAGCTTCTCGCAGAGATGTAGAAACATCAATATTTGCCTTTCGCAAATTATCATAAAAAGCGGACATCAGTATTTGTGTACCACCATCAGAAACTTTCCACAGTGAAGCGATCGAGGCTTTTGCACCTGCCCGATGGACTTGATAGCCGAAGCCTAAAATCTCTGTACCAGTTCCCAAACTACCTAATCCTGTCTGACAAGCACTCAAAACTACGAGCTGTGTATCTTTCAGCTTTAAATCATTCACTTCTGCTAATGTGAGCTTACTGCCATCACCAAATAACAGATAAGAGTCAAAAGGACTACCATTTTTAAATTCTGCATGGGTTGCCAAATGGATGATGGCTTTACCTGTTGTTTTATCCCGAATTGCCTGACTCGTAAAATTCTGTTCTACATATTTACTAGTCGCAGGAAAAGTTGATGCAATATTCTCCACTTCTATAATTGAAGCTGGCAGTCCACCTAAACCAAATTTACTCTCTCCCGCTTTACCACCAAATGCTCCCGCTAAGATGGTTAAGTCATTCAGTGGTTGGCGATCGAGATCTAGCAAACTGTAAGAAATGAGATTATTGATGCGATATTTTTCTACTAGCCATTGCTTCCCGTTGTAGAGAGTTGCGAGGGGAATATAGCGCAACACCCCATCTGGAGCATAGAGAATAGTATTAGCATTTGCCTGTTTAAGATCAGATTCAATCGGTTTAATGAGGAGATCGTATAGCTTTTTAGCTGATGTCTTTATGTCTTCAGAGCTTGGATCTTTCAAGTCTGCATGAAAATCTGAGATCAGAACTTCTAGATCGGGTTTTGCGATCGCTACAGTACGCGCAGTGGGAATAGAATTAGCGGCAAAAACGACGATTTCTAGACGATCTAGTAGAACTAATGGATAGATGAGAACTACCCCTTGCGGTAGCTTTTGTAAGTATTCAGGAGCCTTATTGATCTCTGCTGGAGGAATCTGCTGGAGCTTTTGGGCTAACTCACGATTAAGTATTGGAGTTTGGAAAAAATTGAAGCAAAAAATGGATGAACGGCACATTAAGAGATGCCCAAATATTGGGCATGAGAAATCGAAGCACTAATGATTTAGGAGTACTAAGATAGTAGTATTTGCC
>JBIKYZ010000379.1:0-4216 GCA_044354985.1 Pseudanabaena sp.
CCTATGTGCTACTCTTGGTTTAGTTTCGATGAAGCAATTACGTTCAAACTTTGTTTCAGTATACATTCTCAGACTCTTTTATCTAAATCAAATCTCTGGATTTTCTATCTGCGTAAGGTGAGTAGATAATTGTGCCTGCTTCCACTTTAAATAAATGTAGCGATCGGGCGATATCTTGCAAAGCGCGATCGGGTAACTGTCCCCACAGTCGATGAAACTTCAACCAATTGCCGCATTCCTCAGCCACATCTAGATTTAGATGCGGCAAACCCTCTAGCCCTTCACCTAAGGGCAGTTCTGAAGGAGATAAGGATAGTGAATTAAGTGTAGAAACCATAGTTTCACATTACCATCCAAAATACGAACTAAGGCACTTAAGTAGTTGGGCATAAATAATTACAAATCAGAGTTAAAATCTGTAGCGCACTTGCAGTATTCGCTATAGGTCTTTGGCATTTTATATTTAATTACGTCCAGCTACTTACTGAAGTGTTTCAATTTATTGCTAAAGATATATTATCCCACTATATAACAATACAATTGTTTAAATACAATAAATAGAGTAAAAAAGTAGCGATTCTGCTATCTATTCTTGTAATGACAAAACTAAAAATGTAATCATTTCCAGTTTTTGGAACCCTTGCTGGGTTTGGTTTTTAATTCATAAAAGTGGTGTCATACTTTTATGAATTGGTATAATTCTAGGAGTTTGACTGATGAAAACTAAACTTTTCACACAAGAACTTAACACTGGTGATATCACTGTAATCAGTAACTTAAACAGTGTTATGGCAAACGGAACTCGTATTTCACGGGTAGAAGAAGTTCAAGGTCATGCGAAAGAAAGCCCCTCGGCTATTTACATTGATTTAACAGTCAAGCAGCCAGCTAAACTGCACGATGTTTTAGAAGCTACAGAAGAGGTTGATTTGGTACTGAGTTTGGAGGATTCAGTGGAATTAGGTTTGCTTATGGTTGCCATGGGCATGGAACATAAAACAGATGAGAACATCGCCGAAACTATGTCGCGGTTGTCTCAATTGATTGCTGAATATCGTTAATTTAACATTTGTATTGCAGCACAAAAGGCTGAAAAAAATTTGCGGTTTGACTGAACGCAATTGTTTGTAACGATTGTCTATCTAAAAATCAGGTAAATTATGAAACTGTTAAATCTAGTTGCTTCCCTGTTTGTGATTTCTGCCACTGCCTTTGGGATGTCTGCCATTGCAGGGGAAAAAGATTCTCTATTTGTGAATATGACCGCCGACCATCCCCATCGCAGTACCATGGCAATTCAGTTCTCCAAGAGTCAATTTGAACGCGGTCATCCAGTCACGATCTTTCTCAATGACAAAGGTGTTCTTGTGGGTTCAAAGGCAAATGCAAGAATATACAAAGAACAACAGAGCGCTCTAGCCCAAATCATCAAACAAGGCGGCGTTGTGATCGTCTGTCCTATGTGCATGAAAAAATATGGCGTTAAGGAATCCGACCTAATTGATGGCGCAAAGATCGGTACGCCAGAGCTTACTGGTGGTGCTTTGTTTAGGGACAACACGCAGACATTATCTTGGTAATCTAGCAGTTCTTACAGCATAAAGCGCTGTAAGAACTGCTTCAACACAATCATTAACGCAGCATAGGATGTCCACTTTGCATGATGATACTTCATTACCTGCAAAAGCAAATTCTTGTTTTAGCTCTTGCTTGTCTTGTGATGTTGACGATCTTTCAGCCATCAGCACAGGCAAGAGTGGGCGTTCTAGATGTTTACTTTTTTCACAGCGAAACTTGTCCCCACTGCCTTCGCCAAAAGCCTTTAATGCAGACGATT
This sequence comes from Pseudanabaena sp., assembly GCA_044354985.1. Lineage (GTDB taxonomy): Bacteria > Cyanobacteriota > Cyanobacteriia > Pseudanabaenales > Pseudanabaenaceae > Pseudanabaena. Next base: position 1,838 of record JBIKYZ010000379.1, read on the forward strand.
GAGACTTACAACAAAGATGTGGATGTCCACTTCATTGAAGTTCATCAAGAGCCACAAACTTGGCAGGATTTTAGACAGAAGTATAATATTCCCAATGGAGCAGTGCCTCGGACGTTTGTGGGAGACAAGTCTTTTATTGGCTATAGCGAAAATGATGGCTCCCTAGAATACAATCCAGTTTATTTTGGTTATATTGGCTATCGCAACCAAATCATCCAAGCGATCGCTAATGAGATTGGACACGAAGTTCAACTATCAAAAGCGATCGCTATCTCTACAAGCGCAGCATATCAATTCCCTTGGTGGACAATGGGGATACCATTGATTTATGCGACGAGTTTTCCTTTCCTCAGAAAGCGATTAGAGCAAGAACAGAGCAGACGCTATTGGTTTGGAGGATTAGTTGCTACTGTTCTGATGAGCTTGTTTTTAATCATTGGGTTGACTCCAGATACGGCGATCAATCAGTTTGCTCAAGGGCTACCTTTTCCGATTTTTGTGGCAACTATTTCCTTAGCAGATGGGTTTAATCCCTGTGCTTTTACGGTTTTAATTATTTTGCTTTCTTTGCTCACTTACACCAAGCAAAGACGTGACATGATGATTATTGGCGGTACTTTCATCATGACTTCGGCGGTGATGTATTTTCTATTCATCATGCTGATGATTGGATTGGGTTCTATTTTATTAGAACAGTATGGCAAACTTTTTATGTTGGTGCTGGGAATCGGTATTGCGATCGCAGGTACTATTAATCTCAAAGATTATTTTTGGTTCAAACAAGGGGTTTCGCTATCCTTATCTGAAGAACAACAACGCACCATTAGTCAAAAAGCAGGTAAAATCGTTCGCGGTCTAAGAGACCCATCCGCAGGGCAAATGCAATTTTTAGCAGCTTTGGGCGGAACGATATTATTAGCAATTTTCGTAAATCTTGTCGAGCTAGGATGTACAGCTATTTTACCTGCTGTCTATATGACCACTCTAATTAACTACTGTGCCGCGAGTTCGCCACAGACAAATTGGTCTTGTTATATTACTTGGACAGCACTCTACGCAATCATTTACATCATTCCGTTATTGCTAATTTTAGGAAACTTTATCTACTCATTTGAATCATCGCGATTTACGGAAAGCCAAGGCAGAATACTCAAGCTGTTAGCAGGGCTGTTTATGGTGTTTTTTGGAATGGTCATGATTTTTCGCCCAGAGCTATTGATGTTTGGCTAAGACACATCCAAGAAATAAAATCCAAACCCAGTAAGGGTTTTCAAAACTAAAAATGGCTACGCCATTTTTAGTTTTGGTATAAAGCGCTATATGAATTTTTGCTAAATTTTGATAATTTTTACTCCTATGTAACTTGAAATCGAGCTAGGATAGAAATAAGACTAAAGGGAGAGAAAATTTATCTTTTTAGTCTTAACCCCGTTAATCAAAACGCCAACAAAAGGAGGTGTTGAGATCGTGAAAGATATAAGATGTCCGTTGATATTTTTGGGTATATTGCTATTGGTTCCATTGGTATTTGTAGCAGCCTACCTCCTATGGCCTACCAATCATCTAGTTGCCCTCTTAATATTATTTTTAGGAATCTCGGCTGATATTTTAGGAGGATTTAGCATCCTAGACCGAGCATTAATTCGGGTCTAAAAAACTATTGTCATATCAATCAGTTCACTGACAAATTCCTAAAGCCTAATCCGACATTTTTGTTTTGTCAGTTCAATGATTCGTCTTAGTGCAAATGGAGGCTGTTATGAAAAAAATTATCATTTTCACTATCCTAATTGCCATGTTCTTTTTAGTCTCGACTCCCGCTTTATTTGCCCAGTCACCCATGACTGGGCTAGGTGGAAATCACTGGAGAATGAGGCAATCTGGATCTCCAACTAGAAAAATGCAATCGATAGATCGCTTCAGTATCAACGAAACAGTGGTAGGAGAAGTAGTGGCTGTAGATACCATCACTTCAATGCATCGCATGTCTGCTGGAGTGCATTTGCAATTAAAAACAGACACAGGAGTTAGAGAAGTTCGCCTAGCGCCAACTTGGTATCTCGACGATCAGGACTTGCAAGTTAAAGTAGGCGATCGCATTGAGGTGAAAGGATTTAAAGTGACGACGGGAAGTGAATCTGCTCTAATCGCCGCCGAAGTATGTAAAGGCGATCGCGTTTTAGTCTTACGAAACGAAGATGGTGTTCCTGTTTGGAGTGGGCAGCGCCATACGCCAAACTTATAAATCATTATTTTTTGGACTTTGGACAAGATTGAAGCAAAGAAAGAGCGGGATTAAGCGAAAAGGGATAATGAGAGTTTCAACTTTCAACCGAAAACAAATCATTATCCCTAAACCCATTATGCCAATAATTGTCA
>JBIKYZ010000380.1:0-4213 GCA_044354985.1 Pseudanabaena sp.
TATGTGCTACTCTTGGTTTAGTTTCGATGAAGCAATTACGTTCAAACTTTGTTTCAGTATACATTCTCAGACTCTTTTATCTAAATCAAATCTCTGGATTTTCTATCTGCGTAAGGTGAGTTAATGAAATGGAAGCGATGCTTAAACAATATCGAGATCGCTTTGGCGAACTACCTAAATAAAGAATCTTTAGTACCCAGCGAAGCCGCTCACTAAGGATTCTCATATAACTACAAAAACGTAATTCGTAATTCGTAATTGAGAAGCTACAAAATGGTGAGTGGATCAACATCGATCGCAACTCGCACAGCCTTAGAATTAACCAACATTCGCAACTCTTCTAGACTTGGTACATTGGGTAAAATTTCAGGAGCAAACTTAAGCAAAATCTGCCAACGATAACGATTAGCGACTTTTGCGATCGTGGCGGGAGTTGCTCCTAAAATGTCCCAATCATTCTCTAATTGACGCAAATATTCCGCTAATTCATTAGCTGACTTCTCAACAGCGGTATCATTTTCACTACTGAGATGAATCAAGACCATCTGTCCCATCGGTGGATAGCGCAAAGCAGCACGCATTTCTAACTCAGTCTGCATAAATGCTTCCAACTGATAGGTTTGCACCGCTTGCATGGCAGGATGTTCTGGGGTATAGGTTTGCATGATTACTTTGCCATCTTCTTCGCCACGACCTGCGCGACCTGACACCTGTAGCAAGGTTTGGGCGGCTCTCTCTCCTGCGCGATAATCCGAGAAGTTTAATAATCCATCTGCCGATACTACACCCACTAAAGTTACTTGAGGAATATCCAAACCCTTAGTTAGCATTTGCGTTCCCACTAATAAATCAGCTTCTCCAGCACGGAACTGATCGATTAATAAGCGATGCTGATCTTTATTGCGCGTTGTATCACTGTCAAAGCGAATCAAGCGAATATTTGGAAATAATTTTGCGAGTTCCTGTTCCACTTTTTGAGTTCCACTGCCAAAATGCTTGAAATATGGTGAACCGCATTCAGGACAAGCCTTGGGCTGAATTAGAGTGTAGTTACAATAATGGCAGCGTAAATGGGCAGATTTTGGTTGATGGGCAGTAGGTGAGATCGGATCATGATAGGAGAGTGAAACATCACAGTTAGGACATTCGGCAACATAGCCACAGGAACGGCAAGAGACAAAAGTACTGTACCCACGTCGATGGATGAACAGAATTCCTTGCTGTTTGGCTTCGAGCATCTCCGCGATCGCATCTTGCAACTTGCGACTTAAAATCGAGTAATTACCAGCTTTAAATTCATCACGCATATCGACAACTTCAATCGGTGGCATGTCTTTGTTGCCAATGCGGTGTGGAAGTTCTAGATAAATAGATTTACCTTCTTGATGAGCATAGATTACTTCTGCCGAAGGAGTTGCCGAACCGAGAACAAGGGGGATATTCTCTAACTGCGATCGCCATTCTGCAATGGTGCGTGCATGGTAACAAGGTTGGGGCTGATCTTGCTTAAAACTATTGTCATGCTCCTCATCCATCACAATTAAGCCTAAATTCGACAGTGGCGCAAATACTGCCGATCGCGTACCGATGACAATTTGAGCTTCACCCGTGAGCATCAATCGCCATGTATCAAAGCGCTCACCCTCTGATAATTGACTATGATAAACATTTACTTTCGCATCACCAAATCTCGCTCGAAAGCGATCGGTAAGTTGGGGAGTTAAGCCAATTTCAGGAACGAGAACTAGTGCAGATTTACCCGATTCGAGGACTGGGGCGATCGCTTGCAGATATACTTCTGTTTTACCTGAGCCTGTGACTCCATGCAGGAGAAAATGCGGTGCAGTTTGATCAGCGATCGCCTTCAAAATTTGTTGTAATGCGGCCTCTTGATCGGGTGTGAGATCCTTAGGGCGATCGCGTTTGACTGTATGACTTTTCCCACCTAGCCGAAGAGATTCCTGTTTTGATATGGCTATATATCCTTTATTCGTAAGTGTTTGCAAAACAGAAACTGATGTCTTGGTAAGCTTAATTAATTGCGTTTTTAAGCATTCCCCACCTTGATGCTGCAAAATCGTGAGAATCTCTGCTTGTCTAGTGGTAACTTCACTATCAGGTGCTTTAAGTAAAATGACTATATCTTCATACTTTGGTTGTGGTCGATTTGGCAGTTCTAGAACTGTATCAATCCATTCTAATTTTTGAAGTTCCTTTAATCCTGAACTAGTATATCTACCAAGCTTTTGCTGAATATAACGACGACTAATTCCTTTGGGGTTATGCTTATGCTCTTGCAAAAACTCCCAAACCATTTGTGCTGCTTTGGGTAAAGCATGAGAATTTGGTTCCGCCTTCGGCGGAACCAAATTCTCATGCTTTACTTTAATTCGATAATGAGACTGATCGAGCAACTTAGGAGGAAGCGCTGTTTTTACCGTCTGCATGACAGGTGTACGATAATAATCCGCAGTGCGAATTAGCATCTCCCAATAAGTCCTTGGGAAAATGCCTGAGCTAACTACAGCACTAACTGATTTAATCTCTGTATCTAAATTCGCGATCGCAGAAGTATCAGAAATTTGTAATGCGATCGCGCCTACATGACGAGTACCTAATGGAACGCTAAGAATATCTCCTATTTGAATATTAATATCTTCAGGAATGCGATAGGTCAGAAGATCGTCTATTCCAATACAATCAACGATCACGCTGACATAGCGATCGCAATTTATATTCGTTAAATCAAATAGTTCCATGTTTGCAGCAGTTTTCCCAAGCGTAGGCGCTATTATATTTGTTACTGGGTTTGTTAGCGAGTGTCTTGTTATAGGATGGGTAAATTAGAACCCCTTTCAGGGAAAGCATTGGTTAGGATGTACATGGATAGCGATCGCTTAAATCAAAAACAAAATACACTCGCGATCGCTCGGCTGCTTTGAAAATTACAAATGTGCGTAAAGTCTACATATTTCTCTTGTGATTAGTAAGCATCTTTGCGATGACTAACACTTAGCAGCAGAATGATGAGTTCTTTATCGCGTTGAGTTTTTGGCAAGCTATCAAGTTGCTTTTGAACTGGTTTGGGGATAAGGATTTGATAGCTCATGCCTGATTTGATGCGTATTGTTCAAGGGTGAGATAGTCTCCTAGTTCATAAGCTGTTTGGGATGCGAGGATCGTGTCTTGTTCTTCGGTGGTGATTTCGGTATCGATGTAACGGGTTTTGAGAAATAGTACAAAGTCGAGTGCTTCGGCTAGGAGTGCATCAGGAAATGATTCTACTTCTTGAATTAGTTGTTCTTTAATGGTCATAGTTGAGTTAGTTGATGAATTGGGGTTGAGTTAATTTTACTGTGTCTTTTGAATTTGCTGTAACATACACCCGCGATCGCTTAGGTGCTTTAAAAATTACGGATGTTTTTTGTGGTGATTAGGCGATCGCATAGCCTGAAACTTGGCGAATATAAACGGGCTGAAAACCGATGACGATATCTTCTTTTGGCACACCTTTCTCGACGAGGGCTTGACCAATATCGAGTTCGGTATTGTTGATTTGAATCCAAATTTTGCCGTTTTTAATATCTAAGTGCATGGAACAACCGTAAACTCGTGTTTTTTGATCCCATCCCACACCTAATACTTGATAGTGATCGTGTTCTGTATCCGATAGAAACTGCATCTCGATCTCGCCATGAGAGGGTTTATAGGAGGCATAGTGTCCCAAAATCTCTTTGATAATGGTGCGATACTTGGCGATTTTTTCTAGATCTTCCATGTGATAATTACCTCGTTTTCGATATCGTAAACAAAGATTTCCAATTGATATTCAGCAATAACCATATATGCAAACTCTTTTTGAAAAAAGCTTGCGTAGGCAGTATTTGGAACTGCTAAAAACAGTTTGCGTTCTGGCTCTCTTGCATTTAATGCTACTCGATAGTTAAGAAATTGTCCGATCGCTAGATGAAAGTCGGTTAGCGATGAAGGATTGATAAAACTTTTGATCTCTACGGCAATTTTTTCATTATTGCGTTCGGCAGCTATGAGTTTTTCGGCTCCAAGATCTATATAAAATTCAACACCTACGCGATGTGCAACTAAGAAACCGCAAAAAAACCTCACAGCCGAAAGTGTTAGAAAATAGGACTAACGCGCGCGATTAGCGGTGAGAATTATGTTTTCTATGGAATATTTTATCATTGCGGTATTT
>JBIKYZ010000381.1:0-4209 GCA_044354985.1 Pseudanabaena sp.
ACTAAAAACTAAGATTGTTGGGGGCATTAACTAGCTGAGGTTATTGTTTTGGCTATCTTTTAAGCTCTATCTTTATTTAGTTACTTATATCTGTATTATTTGCTACTTTTTGAATTTGGAATTGCTGGTTTACCCTTCGGTTTCTTTTCAAACCAAGAAAATTTTTAAAAGCGTTGCTTCGCAACGCTTTTAAAAATTTTCTTGGTTTGGAATTGAGCGTAAAGCGCTGTATTTAGAAGTTACCTTAACAAGGGCAGATACAAATCCTTGAAATGGCTTTGCCATTTTGAGGATTTGTATTATGCTTTTGGAGCTTTTAGGCGGAGTAGTTCTACTTCTTCAGGTGTTAATGACCAACCTAAAGCACCAGCATTTTGTTTAGCTTGATTGGCGTTTTTCGCCCCAGGGATGGGGATGATATTGCCTTGAGCAATTAGCCAATTTAAAGAAACCTGAGCCAGTGTTTTATCATATTTTGCAGATAGATCTTTTAGCGCTGAGAATAAAGGCTCTAACTTTTGTAAGCCCTTAGGACTAAAGCGCGGATCAATGCGACGCGCACCTTGAAGAGTTTTCACAGATTCTGGCGTGTATTTCCCCGTCAATAAACCTTGAGCAAGGGGACTATAGGCAAGAATCGTCACTCCCAATTGTCTCGCCTTTTCGAGAGTTCCATTCTGCTCAATTTGTCTAGTTAATAAAGAGTAAGGAACTTGATTCACCGCTAGAGGAATGCCCTTTTCGGCAAGATATTGATGGGCTAGCGTCATTTGAGCCGCAGAATAATTGCTGACTCCCACCGATTGAATCCGTCCTTTTTTCACTTCCTCCGCAAGAACCTCCATAAAGTCCTTAGTCTTTAGTAGAAATTCTAAAGGCCAGTGAATTTGATAAAGACTAATTTGTTCTGTTTGCAAACGCTCCAGACTAGCGGTTAGAGCATCTGCGATCGCCGATTTCTGCCAACGCCAAGGGAGTGGGAAATACTTAGTCGCAATCTGCACTGGCTGGGAAGTTTGCTTGCAGAACTTACCAATCAAGCGTTCTGACTCGCCAAATCCATAGACTTCGGCAGTATCAAAAAATGTGATTCCTGCATCAACAGAAGCTTGAAACGCTTCCGCTACATCTTTTGCGCCAAAATCCTTGCCGTAAGCCCAAAACAGGGTATCACCCCATGCCCATGTTCCCACGCCTAGCGCGGTTACAGTTGGACCATTGGAGCCGAGCTTGATAGTTTGCATATGTCTTTGATCAAAGATTAAACTTTTCTAAATAATTACTGATGTTACGTGGAAGGAATTCTTGCGATGGCGTAAGTCTAGGGCTGGCACGGGGGCACAGCCCCTACAAGATCTAAAATTTACAGGTAGGGGCAATCCCCCCGTGGTTGCCCTGTTATGCTATCAGCAAGAGGTTCATTATCTGAGTTCCACGTAACATCAGTAATTATAGCAATCACTCCAAAGAGGATGGCGACGCGAAGCGCCGCCATCCTCTTGTTTTTTTTTAGATAATTTGAGTCTTGCCATAGCTTGAAATCAGTTTGTCAAACCATTTCTCTAGGCGATCGCCCCATACTTCTAAAGAATATTCCGCTTCAAGTTGTTGGCGACAGGTAACGCGATCGATTTGGTCTAATTTAGAAATTGATTCAATCAAACCAGACACACTTCCCATTTCCACTAGAAATCCTGTTTTGCCATGCCGAACGATCTCAGTAAGACCTCCAGAACGATAGGATATTACAGGCACACCACAGGCAAACGCCTCAATCGCCGCATTCCCGAACGCTTCAACCCAACGGGGAGTCATTAATAAAGCACTACATTGTCCTAGTTTTTGCTGCAAACCATCAGTAGATAAAAATCCTTCATAATGAAGTTCAGCGTTAGGAAAAGATGCTTGAATATCCAGCCAATAGCTCTGATCTTGAATTAATCCGAAAATATGCAAAGGGAATCCACTTTCCTGTGCAGCCTCGACAGCATCCTCTAATCCCTTTTCGGGAGAAATACGTCCGACCCATGCAAGGCTTGGTTTCTCTGGCTTAGCCACAAAATTATATTGGGTCAAGTCAATGCCTTTACCCATAATCATCAAGCGATCGCCATGACTAAAAGTATCCGCACAGGCGCGAGTATTCACGGCGATCGCATCAGGGCAAAGCGCGGAAGTTTTCGATACCATCGCATCCATTACAGGCGAAAGTGACGACATGCTGATCCAATGGGCGATCGGGCGGTGAAAAAATGGTGTGAGGTACAGAGGTAGCCAATCATAGGCAAAGTTAAATAACAAATCAAACTGATCCTGTGATTCCCTCGCATAGCTCCACATATTTTCGAGAACCGAGTTTTGAGGAAGGACAACCATATCAGCGCCCACTTGAGTTTGGGCTGAAGTTTGGATGGTTCCTGCTATTTGAGTCAGTTTAGTGACATTGGTAACGGAACCTTCAGGCGCGACGATTTCCACTTCATGCCCTTTAGCAATTAAAGCTTTCGCCGCATTTTGCAAGGTCAATTCCACCCCCCCACCGATTCCTGATCCCAATGCTCCTACAGGAGTAGATAGAAATAGCAATCGATAATTTTTTTTAGTCATATTTTTACTTTGTACTTTTAGGAATTACGCAAATAAACCAAGAACTCAAGTTCTTGGCTAAAAGCTCAAGTCTGCTGAAGCAGACTAAAGAATCTAAACAACCCGTTTCAACGGGTTTGAGCTTTTAGCCCGCACTTGAGTGCAGGGCTACGCCACCTCTTCTTTTACTTCATGCCCATTAGTCCCTTAGTTAGGCGCTTAATGGCGGCTCCTGCCACATCGCGATAACGAAGTTCACCACAGAGGATTTTACCCATGCGCTGACTAGCACTAGGACGCTTTACTCCCATCTTGTAGCCAAAACTAGGGATACGATAGAAAATATTGGCAATGCGTTGCGCCCATACCATGTCTTCTCCCCATTCTTCTTGGACTTTGAGAGTATATTGCTTGAGCGCATCAGCATTACCACCGATCGCTTCATCAATCGCTTGACCAGCAAACATACCAGTTAAGAGCGAAGGACGGATGCCCTCCGCCGTGAATGGATCAACGATACAAGCCGATTCGCCTGTGAGTAGTGCATTTTGCGTATGCAGTGCTTGGTGACCATCCCATAGGCAAATGGGATGTCCAAATTGCTTCATGGAAGTGACGTTAATTCCAAATTCCTGAGCATATTTAGCGGCAATCTCCTTGAGATTTTGCTTTTCACCACCGATAAAAGTCCCTGCTCCGATGGAATAACCGTCAGCTTTTGGGAAGTTCCAAATATATCCATTTTGAACAGAGCCAAAATCAAAGTGAGCGGCACTAACATCGGGTGCAGGGTGTGGTGCTTCAACTTCGAGAGCTGCTCCCATACGACGCTTGCGCTCTTTAAATCCTAGCCATTTTGCCATGGAGCCTTTTGCCCCATCAGCGGCGATCACATATTTGGCTTCAAAAACATCATTTTCGGTTTTGACTAACCAGCGATCGCTTTTCCATTCAATACCTGTAACGCCAGTGTTATCGCGAAGTTCTACGCCTAGTTTTTGGGCTTGCTGCACAAGGTAATGATCAAAAACATCTCGGCGCACCATCCAGACGGGTTCTTTGGTTTCGAGGGCGACGAGTTCAGGATCGCCCATTTGCCATGTGTAGCGGATTTGTTGGACTGTCAGAGAAACTGCTGGCGAAAAGTCAAAGTCAAACCACTCTTGCACCATCGGCGAAACGCCACCACCACAGGGTTTGTAGCGAGGCAGGCTCTCTTTTTCGAGTAGCAAAACCGATCGTCCTCGTTTTGCCAAATGATAGGATGCTGAACCACCAGATGGACCTGCTCCTACAACAATGCAGTCGTACATAAGCAAAAAATTTTAGGTAAATGTACAAGAAAATCCTTTAGATTCTACCCCTAAAAGTAAAGTAACGTGCGATCGCCTTTTTGCTTAGACAAGTATGCAAAAGAAAACTATAAACTCACAGATCTCCGACTTTTTTTGTAAATTTACAAGTTGACTTTGCTTGCTTAGAAAAAGTCGGGGATCTAAGAAAGCATTTAAGAATTGACAGCAGTAAGATTTCTAAGCATTTTGCGGATCAAAGCTAGGTAAATAAAGGACTCCGAGGTGTTCTCATAAAATTCATAATCCTTGCTGAGTCTGCGATATTTGC
>JBIKYZ010000134.1:0-13907 GCA_044354985.1 Pseudanabaena sp.
AAAAACTAAGATTGTTGGGGGCATTAACTAGCTGAGGTTATTGTTTTGGCTATCTTTTAAGCTCTATCTTTATTTAGTTACTTATATCTGTATTATTTGCTACTTTTTGAATTTGGAATTGCTGCTTTCTTTGCTTCAATCTTGTCCAAAGTCCAACTATGTGCTACTCTTGGTTTAGTTTCGATGAAGCAATTACGTTCAAACTTTGTTTCAGTATACATTCTCAGACTCTTTTATCTAAATCAAATCTCTGGATTTTCTATCTGCGTAAGGTGAGTTGATTACTGTCCCTCGTCTAGAGAAAACAAATCCCACTGAGTATCTACAAGTTGCTAAAGCTACTTTTTCTCCTACAGTAATTACTGTACAAGTAGTTGGCGAAGCTGTTCGTCCAGGTCCAGTCCAAATGAGACCGAATAGTTCGTTTACCGAAGCAATTTCTTTTGCAGGTGGATTAACTAATGATGCAGATTGGCGATCGGTTGAACTTTATCGAGTCAATTCCGATGGCTCGATTATGCGGCGCAATCTAGTTGCTGATTTGAATCTTCCTTTAAGTGAAGAATCTAACCCAGGCTTACGCGATCGCGATGTGATTGTAGTACGTCCATCATTTGGATCAAGCCTACTTAACTCGGCTACGAGATTTCTTGGCAATATCGTCACGCCGTTCTCTTTAGTGAACAACCTTTTTAGATAAACATGAAAATTTTAGTTGCTGGTGGTGCTGGTTTCATTGGCTCGCATCTAGTTGATCGCTTGATGGAAGCAGAGCATGAAGTTATCTGCTTAGATAATCTCTATACAGGTCGAAAATCTAATAATGCTCATTGGAGTGAACATCCAAATTTTCAATTTATTGAACATGACATTGTGAATCCTATTGAGATCGATAATATCGATCAAATTTATCACCTTGCTTGTCCAGCCTCACCCGTACATTATCAATCCGACCCAGTTAAAACAGCTAAAACCAATTTTTTGGGAACGCTGAACATGTTAGAACTAGCTAAAAAATGGAAGGCGAGAATTTTTCTCGCTTCAACCTCTGAGGTATATGGCGATCCTTTAATTCATCCGCAGACTGAAGACTATTGGGGCAATGTAAACTGCACAGGTATTCGGAGTTGCTACGACGAAGGTAAGCGTGTTGCAGAGACTTTAACTTTCGACTACCATCGTCAATATGGTGTGGAGGTAAGAGTTGCACGGATCTTTAATACTCACGGCACTCGAATGTTAGAGAACGATGGACGAGTGGTGAGCAACTTTATTGTGCAGGCGCTTAAGGGAATTCCTCTCACAATCTATGGAGATGGCTCTCAAACTCGTAGTTTTTGCTATGTATCAGATCTGGTAGAAGGTTTTATTCGTCTGATAAACGGTGACTACATCGGTCCTGTGAACTTGGGTAATCCTGGAGAGTATACGATTTTGCAATTGGCTCAAACTATCCAAAGAATAATTGATCCGACTGCTGAACTTGTGTTTAAGCCATTACCTCAAGATGATCCCCAACGTCGCCAACCTGATATTACAAGAGCTAAGCATCATCTAAATTGGGAGCCAACAGTCGCATTAGAAGATGGCTTATCGAAGACGATCGCGTATTTTCGCGATTATTTAAAGACTTCTAACGTTAACTAAGACAATTGAGGTGGATAAATCCCACCTCGATTGTTCTTGAATTCAAAAAAATATAGGTAAAAAAGTATGCGTGTTTGTGTAATCGGAACTGGTTATGTGGGTTTAGTCACAGGAGCTTGTCTGGCTTACATTGGTCATGACGTGATTTGCGTCGATAATAACGAGGAAAAAGTCAAGCTGATGAAATCAGGGCAATCGCCAATTCATGAGCCAGGATTACCAGAAGTTATAGCTGAGTCAATCCGTAAAGGGAAGATCGAATTTACAACAGATATTGCGGCAGGTGTGAATCATGGTGAGATTCTCTTCATTGCTGTGGGTACTCCATCTCTAGCTGATGGTCGTAGCGATATGCGCTATGTTGAAGCTGTCGCAAGGAGTATTGGGGAAAGTCTTACTGAAGGATATCGTGTGATCGTCAACAAGTCTACAGTGCCAATTGGGTCTGGCGACTGGGTACGCATGATTGTACTAGATGGAATGGCAGGCAAAAGTAATATCGATCAGATTCAGTTTGATGTTGTCAGTAATCCAGAATTTCTGCGCGAGGGTGTAGCCGTTTTCGATACATTTAATCCCGATCGCATTGTGGTTGGCAGTGGCAGCGATCGTGCTCTTAAGCTAATGCAAGAGCTGTATACCCCAATTATTGATCGCTCTTTTGCTGACGATAAAACTCTGCCACCAGTGCCTGTGGTAATTACTGATTTGAACTCAGCCGAAATGATTAAGTATGCGGCAAATGCATTTCTTGCCACCAAGATCAGCTTTGTTAATGAAGTTGCGAATATTTGCGATCGCGTTGGAGCTGATGTTAGAGAAGTTGCCAAGGGAATCGGTTTAGATTCGCGTATTGGCTCGAAGTTCTTGCAAGCAGGTATCGGCTGGGGCGGATCATGCTTTGGGAAGGATGTCTCGGCTCTGATTTACACGGCAGAGGACTATGGCTATTCTACAGAGATTTTAAAAGCTTGCGTAAAAGTGAATGAATTGCAGCGGACTCTGGTAGTTGAGAAACTTCAACAAGCCTTGAAAATCCTTAAGGGAAAAACCATTGGTTTGTTGGGAATGACCTTTAAACCAGATACTGATGATATGCGTGATGCACCTGCATTGACCTTAATCGATCAGCTCAATCGTTTGGGAGCAAGAGTTAAAGCCTACGATCCACTAGTTTCTCAATCAGGATTGCGACAAGGTTTCTCTAATGTGATTGTGGAGACGGATCTAGAGCGCTTAGCCGATGGTTGCGATGCGGTGGTATTGGTGACAGATTGGCAAGAGTTTTTAGCGATCGACTATGCCAAGATGCTGACGCTAATGGCACATCCTGTAATTATCGATGCGCGTAACTTCCTTGATGGCAAGGCTCTTAAAGCCCTTGGATATCAATATATTGGTATTGGACGCTAACTTTTAAATCTGGTCAAAAGACACATATGGGTGGGTATATATAGCAATAGAAGGTTTGCTTAACCCCAAAAAAAGTGGCGGCGTGAAGCGCCGCCACTTTTTTTTGGGGTTTTGATTTGTCCTAGCTATCTTTTTTACTGCTATAGTATGCTGGTAACCATACACAAATGGTGAGTATTCATGGCAAAAAAAAATAATAGCAATGGTAAAGACTCCCAAGAGCATCTGGTGATGGAAGCACCGAAAGCTAACAAGATTAGTAAGAAGAAATCTAAATCCGATGATTTTTCAAGTGAATCATCAAAGCAGATTGAAGTGAAATTACCAAAAGACAAAAAAGTTGGTCAAAAAAAGTCGAAATCTGATGGATTACCAGAGAAGCTATCGAAGACAGTTTATGAGAAAGAACTCAATCGCCTTCACATTGAGCTGGTAAAACTTCAGGAGTGGGTAAAACATAAAAAGTTAAAGGTCGTCGTTCTATTTGAAGGACGAGATGCAGCAGGTAAGGGCGGTACAATCAAAAGGATTACCGAGTGCCTGAATCCCCGTGTTTGTAAAGTTATCGCATTGGGAACACCTTCTGATCGTGAAAAAACTCAGTGGTATTTTCAGCGCTACGCTGCACATTTACCAGCAGCTGGTGAGATGGTATTGTTTGATCGCAGTTGGTATAACCGTGCTGGCGTAGAGCGGGTAATGAATTTTTGTACTCACGAAGAGTATGTTGAGTTCTTACGTTCTTGCCCAGAATTTGAGTGTATGCTTCAACGAGCAGGTATCATCTTGATTAAGTATTGGTTTTCTGTGAGTGATGAAGAACAAGAAAAGAGATTTCAAGAGCGCATTAAGAATCCCCTCAAGCGTTGGAAGATTAGTCCAATGGATTTAGAGGCAAGAGCCAAGTGGGTAGAATATTCTAAGGCGAAGGATGACATGTTCAATGCCACAGACATCAATCAATCTCCTTGGTATGTAGTCAGTTCTGATGATAAGCGACGAGCGCATATCAACTGTATTTCCCATCTGTTGAGTCAAGTTCCTTATGAGGATTTAACCCCTGTAAAGATTGAGCTTCCTCCTCGCCAACATGAAATGGACTATGTAAGACCACCAATGCGACTTCAGAATTTTGTACCTAATATCTCTCTTTCTAAAAATACAGATATAGCAACATAAGAGATAGATAGGACAATTCAAAACCCAAAAGATGAGTGGCAGAGCGAAGCTCTGCCACTCATCTTTTGGGTTTTATGTCCTAAGCAAAGCTTACATTGCTATAGTTCTACAGAAAATTGAGAACAAACTAGCAATTAAACAGCCGATAAAAGCCATGCTTAGCATGGCTTTTATCGGCTGTTTTGGATTTAAGTCATACGACAAAATTGACCTGAATGTAATTTAATTTCCCCAAAATCAGGAATCCATGCTGCCCAATGACCATCGGGATATTGACACATCAACAATGCTTCATCATAACAACTATAAATCGGTGGTTCTAACAAAGTTACCCATGTAGAAGGCAAGGGAATTAGGCACTGAGGAGAAGAGTTTTGCCGAATATTCCTAGTGGTTTTGGATGGTTGTTGACGTGTGGTTGTTTTCATAGCTTTATTTCTACAATTTATCAAGTAACTTTATTTATCAACTTGTAAAGCAATTTCTTAAGTGCTAATTTTAGATTGCAAGAACAGAATATGTCATGGAACTATTATATACACAATTTTTAGTATTAAAAGATACAGAAATGCTGCTAAAAGTTGAAATTTTAATTTCGTTTACAAATTGCATTAATTGCCAGCAATTCTTTTAATAAAAAAATCGGGTTTAATAAGTGACAAAATGCGGTTAGAATCTTGCCCTATAGCTGTTTTTAATTGAGTGTACGCTCATTTAAATACAAAAAAATCAAGCCCAGTAAGGCTTTTGAGTTTAGAGTTTGATTTAAAAAAACTCTAAATCGCTATAGTTTGTGGATATCTGGTGACCTGAATGCGCGATCGCCGTTATTGGCAAGAAATAATTAGCAAGCCTTGGATAATTAATTACCCAAAAATTCAACAAATTGGGCATTTAATTGCTCGGCAATTTTTAGTACTGGGGTCAGCAATCGTAGCGATCTCGATATGCGGCAGCTTAGCGCTAGGTCAGATGGCTCCTGTCCAAGCTCAGTCTGTGGATGAGCTAAAAAATTATCAAAACTTTGTCGATCAACAACGTCAAATCATCCAGAAACAACAAGAACAGATTAACGCTCTCACCAAGCCTGCTCAAGCTCGGCTTGAGGCCTTGAGGCGAAATGTAAGGGTTACGGATGCCCAGATTAAAGACAATGAGAAAAAAATTCGGCAAGCAAGAGAGCAACTC
The DNA here is from genome assembly GCA_044354985.1 of Pseudanabaena sp. Classification (GTDB taxonomy): domain Bacteria; phylum Cyanobacteriota; class Cyanobacteriia; order Pseudanabaenales; family Pseudanabaenaceae; genus Pseudanabaena. The sequence continues at coordinate 5,428 of JBIKYZ010000134.1, forward strand.
CAAACACTCAATACAAAGCTCCAAGAACTAGAGTATGACCTCAATAAAAGACGAGGTACGACTACAGCGCGATTGCAATATTTGCAAAGGCAACAACTACAACGTTGGTGGGTAACCCTCCTCAGCAGTCAAGACCTGAATCAATTTGCCGATCGCCGTCGCCAAATTGAGCGTATTTATGACCGCGATCGCAAGCTACTGGGGGATTTGACTCAAAGATCCAATCAAGTCGAAAAGCAGCGCAACCAGATAGTTGCCCAAAAAAATGAGATTGAGCTATTGACGCAAAAGCTTAAATATCAAAAATCTAATATTGAATCTGAAGCTGTTGCTCAACAAAATACGATCGATCGGCTAAAGAGCGATCGTCAAGCCTTATCTCAAGCGGAAGATCGCCTCGCTGAAGACTCGCGTCGTTTATCACAAATTATTTTGGCAAAAGTGCAGCCCTATGATGGACTAATTCTCCCACCTGGAACTGGACAATTAATGTATCCCACCATTGGACCAGTGACTAGCAACTTTGGCTGGCGTACTCATCCTATTTTGGGAACCGAGCGCTTCCACTCTGGCATTGATTTTGGAGCTGATTACGGTAGTTTAATTTATGCAAGTGAACAGGGTCGAGTAATTTATGCGGATTGGTATGGGGGCTATGGTAATGCGGTGATTGTTGATCATGGAAATGGGATGACCACACTTTATGCCCATTGTAGTGATCTATATGTCAAAGATGGCGATGTTGTCGCTAAAGGTCAACCAATTGCAGCAGTTGGATCTACGGGCTTTTCGACTGGTCCACATTTACACTTTGAGTTGCGTGCAAATGGAGAGCCTATCGATCCCGCTGCATATTTATAAAACCAAACATCGAGTTGAAGCGCGGAGCGCCGCAACTCAATGTTTGGTAAATAAAAACGGCGTTTCGCGCCGTTTTTATTTACCAAACATCGGGCAAAATTGCACCTTGAAAATCAGTAGTTTCAGTATTTGCACCACTAAAATTAGCTTTGCTGAGATTGGCACTGGTAAACTCAGCACGACTGAGATCAGCACGACTTAAATCAGCTCCTATAAAATAGGCTTCACTGCAATTTGCACCGCGAAGATCAGCTCCAATCAGATCGCAGCCACAGAGGTTAGCACGATAAAGATTTGCACCGATTAAATTTGCTCGAGTCAAATTTGACTCGCTAAGGTCAATATCCACCAAAGTCGCCCCAATCAAATCTGTACCAACTAGAGTTGAAACATTGAGATTGCTATGAGATAGATCAGCCTCGCTCAAATTAGCACGACTAAAATCAGTTCCTGCGAGATTAGCTTCTCTTAATTCGGCTCGGCTTAAATTTGCACCAATGAGAATTGCGCCAATCATGCACGATCCGTTCAAGCTAGACATATTTAGCTTAGTTGTTGATAAATCAGCGAGATCTAGTTTCGCTAGACGTAGATTTGATCCCCGTAGATCTGCGCCACTTAAATTTGCTTGGCTAAGATCGGCTTCACTCAGACAAATCATACTAAGGTGGGCTGCACTTAGGTTTGCCCCTTTAAGCTCTATGCCTCTTAGATTTGCCATACTTAAGTCTGCACCGCGCAAGTTAGCAGAAGCCATCTTCACGTTATGCAACTTTGCCCCACGCAAATTAACCATGCTCATATCGATCCCTGTCAGATCGAGCCCTTCTAGCTGAATTTCACTAAGATCAACGCCACGCATATCTGGAGAAGACTCTCTCCATTTGTTCCAGATATTTACGCCTTGATTAAGCAGTTTTATAAATTCTTCTTTCGCCACAGTTACTTTTACTCTACAGCTAGCACAGTTTCAGGTTTTAGAGAACTGATAGAACGGCTTTGCCGCCGTATCAGTTCTGGTTTTATATTTGAAGTTTAGCTTTATAAATTTTAATATTTTCGTTCTTGGGGTGTAAAACGATCGCGATCAAACAATTGCAAGCTCATATCAACTGAACGATCGCTAGTCTTTACCTTACCACTTTCCAGATATCCGAGCGTATGTTTGAGATAATTCGCATCATCACGTAGGGGGTAATCTTCACGAGAATGTGCACCACGACTTTCTTGGCGTGACAAGGCACTGGACATGATGATCTCGCCGACTGTGAGTAAACTTTTTAATTCGATCGCTTGCATTAATTCCATATTAAATACAGAACTGCGATCGTCTACAAGTAAATCATGATCATAGCGATCGCGAATAGTTTGCAATTTCGCTAAGCCGTCTCTCAATCGTTGATCATCGCGAAAAATACCGCAATGCTCAGTCATTGTGTCTTGAAGTTGTTGACGGATATCAGCAATTCGCGAATTACCTTGCTTTAATAACATACCTTTGAGCTTAGCTTCAGCGTCAGCAAGATATGGACGCGGATCGAGTTTGGGCATGGGGCGATCGCTAACATAAGCACCCAGTTTTTCGCCAGCACGTTTACCAAAAACCACACATTCTAGTAATGAATTTGCACCCAAGCGATTTGCGCCATGTACAGACAGGCAAGCACATTCACCTGCTGCAAAAAAACCTGCGATCGCCCTGCTATCAATCCCAATTACTTGACAATCGATATTAGTGGGAATCCCCCCCATGGAGTAATGTGCAGTTGGACGCACGGGCAGAGGATGATCGATGCAGTCCACCCCTGCGAGTCGTAAACCCTCTTCACGAGCAAAGGGAATCCGACTTAAGATTTTTTCTCTACCTAAATGGCGCACATCTAAATGCACATAGTTCCCGCCGTTAATACCTCGTCCTGCCATGATTTCACAGGCAATATTACGTGAAGTGATATCACGGGGTGATAGTTCCATCCGATTTTTGCTAATCGGATAATTTGCCATAAAGCGATCGCCTAAATCATTAACCAAATAGGCTCCTTCACCACGCACTGCTTCAGAGATCAATACGCCAGCAGGATATAGACCTGTGGGATGGAACTGCACAAATTCCATATCTTGTAATGGCAAGCCAATATTTGCGGTCAGACATAAACCATCCCCTGTTGACGCAAAATCATTGGAAGTCGTATTAAAGACTCTGCCATAACCGCCCGTAGCCATTAATACCGCCTTTGCTCGAAATACTTCTATCTGCGAAGTTTCCAAACAATAAGCTACAACTCCCTTTACTTCTGTTCCATTTGTGCCATCTTCATAAATCAATTCCATTACATACCATTCTTCATAAATCTTGCCGCCCAATCGCCGCAGATTCATCACTAATTCGTGCAAAATTGCATGACCAGTTTTGTCTGCTGCATAGCAAGCACGGCTATTAGTATGTCCGCCAAATGCTCTTTGCGAAATCTTTCCATTTTCAGCCCGTGAGAAGAGAACTCCTAAATGTTCTAAATCAATAATTACTTCGGGAGCAGATTCTGTCAGAACTTGAACGGCATTCTGATCGGCAAGATAATCGGAACCTTTGACAGTATCAAACGCATGGGTGAGCCAGTCGTCATTATCAACATTTCTGAGTGAAGCCGCGATTCCTCCCTGTGCGGCGACAGAATGAGATCGGATCGGATGTACTTTAGAAATTAGTCCCACACTAAGATTAGAATAGTTTTGAGCGATCGCAAGAGCTGCCCTAGAGCCAGCTAATCCACCACCGATAATTAATACATCATGTTCGATCATAGAATTTTTTAAATATTTTTAAAATATCTGCTTAACCACAACTACCACAGTCACCCGCACCACCACAATCTAGCCCTCCACAGTCTAACCCACTGCAATCCATTCCTGTTAAGCAGTCAGCATTGCCACAGCTTAAATCAGGACAGCTTAAATCTGGACAACTTAGATTAGGGCAACTTAAACTGGGGCACTCAACTCCTTCGCAGGGGCTTTCACAATCGCGATCGCTTCCACAATTGTTGGGGACATCAAGTCCGTAGCCACAGTCAGAGCAATCGACATAATCGCAGTTGCTGTTTCCCCCGCCATTGTTGTTATTGTTGGCTTGTCTTTGTTGATTACGTCCCCATTGTGAGCCGCCAAGTTTCTGTTTACTTGATTTACCTGTATCTTCAGGATCTTCAGACACATCAGGATTTTCTGGATCGCCTGATTCAATAGCTGCGGTTGTGAGGGGTAGCCGACTAGCGTAATATTGGCGACGAGCCTTAGATTTTTCTCTGCGTTTTTTTAAAATCTCATTAGCTTCTCGACATTCCTGAAATCGGTCCTTTGCATTTGAGATCGCAGTCAAGATCCCCTCTTCTGCAATTACCTGCTTAAAATATTGTGAACATGACTCACAGCCATACAATACGCGATGGGCGCAAGAAAACCCTTTATGGGGTGAAATAAATTTTTGATAGCCACTAATAGCGGTAACGGCTAAGCCCCGCGTTGCCCCGTTGATGATACTGGCGATCGGAATTTTTACAGGGATTTTTGTCTGCATTTGTCGCCGTTATTTAGCTAATTAACCAGTTTGGCTATGATACAAGAGACTTTAGGCTAGCCTCCATAAATCTTAATAATTCTTTCAAGAACTTGATTTGCATAATCTCCAATACCATTCCAATTGTGATGTAGTAGCGATCGCCTAGCCCATAAACCACATCAATAGCGTTTATGTAGGTTACAAAATTGGCGATCGCACTGCAATTAAAAGAAATAGAGTGATACCGTACGACTGATTGGGGTGTTTTTAAGTTGATTGAATAACATTGCCAATCATCTGAGCAACTTTACGCTCTGTCCAATAGCTTCCGTGAGCTTCACCACCCTTAATGACTGGTAAAATAGACTTTCCAAATAGCCTGCCGATCAAACTGCTTGGACTAATGACATCTTCAACATTTACAATATTTTGGTCTTGGGCTAAGTCTAAGAAGAGGGGAATAACACCCTTCAAAGGGTAGGCAATTGGGTCACCAGGATGAGCATAGTTTTTCCACGGTAGAGGCTTATGAAGCTTCTCCTGAAGTTTCTCTAGAAATTCCTTAAGTTTTGGAGTAAGGTTAAAGGAGTTTCCACCTTGAATGTTTACCAAGTTGAATAAAGCGATAGGAGAACCCATGGTATGAATACTCGCCAATGGGATGCCAAATTCTCTCTCTGAGTCAGTTCCGATACCAAAAAATCCTCGGCGCATATTCTCAATCAATTGACGTATCTCGATAGTTATAGCATCTTCCTCCCAGCGAGAGGAAAATAGAATGTCAAATAAAACGACAGTACCCCAGCTATGAGTTACAAGATGGAGACGATCACCTTCAGGCGGGTTCTTGAGTTGTTCGAGAGATAGTCCAATTTGTTTAACCGCTTGCTCGGTAAGTTGTTCGACAATTGCTTTACTTACAGTTCGGCTAAGGTATAAGGCTGCATCGCCCACAAATGGCAGGAATTGAGTAGTCCGTAATCTTGAAACCAGAAATCTTTCCATTGGGGAGATGACTCCAACCCCTTAAGCAGAGTGTTGGTTGAAGCCTGTCCAACATTGCCCCAATATAAAATGACGGGCTTTAAAGTTCGAGAGGAGTCGTTAATAGAGGCTTTGATGTTCTGGAACATTTCATTAGCCTGCTTATTATAGGCTGCTTCATTACGAACATTAACACCATGAATAAAGACAATATAATCTGTTGACATTTTAATTCTCCTTAATAAATGCAAAGAATTTTGTAAGAACGGAATTGTCTAGGATGTAGTAGAACTCTCCACTTGTGAACATAATTTTAAAAATTATTGCTATGTCCAGCGATCGCCTCTAACATCTCATACATTGCGCCAGATCCAAGTTTGCCCGAGAAGATAATATTATTATCAACGATACTGCTAAATAAACTGAAGCAGAAGTCATGACTTTAAAAACTTTAGGAGCATTACGAAGTATAGCAATCGCCCACGCCAACAAAAAAGCACGCGCTGCGTGCTTTTTTTCAGTTACCAAGCAGGATGTGAAAAAATCGCCTGCATCGTTTTATTACCGCGCAATTGGTTAGAAAGCGGCAAATGTCCTCTCGGAGCATCAAGACTCCAAATAAACTCATTAGGATAGCGGGTAAAAGAGCCATCTTTTTTCCAACCAATCTTTAACCAAAATTTTTCCCAACCTTTGCCAAGACTGAGCCAAATTTTTCGCTGTACCGAAAAGCCAAACTTACCTTCGGAATAAACTAACCAAAGTTGATTAATCGTCTGTAAGTCACTTATGGGAATTGACTTTGCATCGGTAAAATATAGCCAACCTCGCGCTAAAGCCGCTGCACCAGCCGCCTCGCATAGTTTTTTGCTAGTAACACGATCCGCTTCTTCAAAGTCTTGTTTCGCTAGCAAAACTTGAATTGGTTGATAGTCGATCGCCTTTTCAGATTTTAAAGTGACGACACCATTAGGGTAATGAATTTGGGCTATTTCAATCGCTCTAGGCAGAACGCTTTGCAATAAGGTTTGATGAATTTTGCCATCGATCATTGTCACGTCGGTATTAGCGGCTTTACGGGCTTGAATAAATTCATCAAATACTTGTAAGCCCTCTTCTCCCAAAGTGGCTAATTCAGCGATCGCAGGTAATTGGTTTGCCTCTTTACCCGAAAACAACTTATCTTTTAACGTAGTTAGTCTTGTATCCATCAGAATCTTAAAAATCGCAAAAATCGCACCACTTTGAATTTACACCTTTAACTCGCCCAAAGACTTTAAAAAGCAGCACCCTATGGGTGCTGCTTTTTAAAAGCGCAACTAATTAGTCGATGTAACCCATCAGTCCTGCATTGTCGATCGCATTGGAGGCAACAGGTCTGGTCTCACCCATTTGGGAATAAGTTTCGTTAATCACCAATCCTGCCGAACCCACAGGACGCTCACCTGCGATATAAAACTTATCGACAATTACAAAGCCATCCTCAACTACAGGTCGTTCGCCCGAAGAGAAAAATGTGCTAGTCACATGCACACCACTGTTCACAATCGGACGTTCGCCACCCATGGTGGTGTAGGTGCTGCTAATTGCTAACTTGCTAGCCTCGATTGGACGCTCGCCTGAACTGTTGAAATATTCAACTGCACGAAAGCCGCCATCAACAATGGGGCGATCACCATAATGCTTAAGGGTTTCAGTCACAATTAATGAACCTTTTTGTTCGATTGATGCTGCAACGGGTTTAGATTCTTCCTTCACCGCCAAAGCTGAGATATCCACTGTACCTGTTTTTGCAGTTGTTTCGCTGTCAGATTTGGCTTTGGTGGGGCGAGAGGATTTTTCTTCTGGCTTGGCGCTTTCTGGCTTGATGCTTTCGTTACTGGTACTCATGCTTTACTTTCCTCAAAAATTTTATATTCAAGATGTGCTCAAAAACTTTTAATTGGTAATGACGATTGTTGATGCAATCATCGTGATCATTAAAAAAACTTCTAAAGCTTTAGCCTTTCTAGTTAATTCTACAGAAAAAGTTAATACTCTAAATATTTTGATAAGTCTTTATGTCTAATTTGAAAATACAGCTAAAACAAGCAGTTTGGGCATTTAACTACACCAATCTCTTATTTACTGTCTTTATCTAAGATTTATTACATCTCAGAATATATCTTATAAAATATTCTAATCTCACTATAAAATCATACAAAGCAAAATCATACCAAAGCATCAAAAAGAATGAGGTGTTGGTTTGAAGCCCCAATTTTTAAATTAAAAATCAATATCGCGATAAATTTCAGCGATCGCTAGTTCAATATTTACTGACTCTAACAAAATTGACTGGTCTAAACTATCAAAATCGCTATATGTCCAAACATTCTCTTGTTTGCTATAGCGTTCCACAAAAACTTTGTTTTGACGAATTAATAGATATTCACAAAAACTAGGAATAGAACGATACATCCGAAACTTGTCCGTGCGATCATATTCCTCAGTCGATGGGGAAAGTACTTCTACGATCAACAGAGGATTTAAGGCTTCATCTTTACGATCGCCGTTTAGTTGAGGTCTACCATCAAAAATCATCGCATCAGCATAGACCCCACAACGATAGTTGGGAAGCCATAGCCTTAGTTCGCTATTGATCACAGAGAATTGAGTGTCTCTCAAAATGAAGTGGAGAAAGGAAAAAATATTTCCCATAACCAAACTATGGTTAAGTGTCCCGCCAGTCATCGTAATAATTTCTCCATCATGGTACTCACATTTTTCCTTAGCTGTTTCTGCCATCGCGCGATATTCATCGAGACTGTAGCGACGCTCAGTAGTGGCAATCATGGGGTTGTACTCTAACTTTCAAGACAACGTTTCTATTATAAAGCCCAAAAAGGCAAAGCGCCCACGTCGCAGGCGCTTTGCCTTTTTGGAGGCTTTAGTTTTTATTCCGACAAGGTACTTCAATACTTCGGACAAAATTAGAAAGCAATAGAGCCGTAAGCACAAAGGTCAGGGAATCTAGGATGAGATTTAATCAAAGTAGAATCCAAATCTAAGAGGGAAATAAAGCGCTCCAGTAAATGACGGT
>JBIKYZ010000382.1:0-4199 GCA_044354985.1 Pseudanabaena sp.
TCGCTTAGCGAAATATAAAACTTCACCATCTCTGATTCAATCTCTTCGCAATAGTACATAATTAAGCCTTCTTTTCTTATTTATTCTATCCTCATTTGCACAAGTTATTTAATTCTCATTCCTAAACACTTATTTAAAAATAAAATCATAATTTTTTAATTTGCTGTGATGGAGTGCTCTATCAAATATTTTAATTAATTGCATTTTTATCAGATAAAAATATTGCTGCGATTTTTTTATAAAAATTAACTTAAAGTTATTACTATAGATTTTTTTATGTCATTTAGCCTAAAGAACAACCACCAAAAGGCTCAAAAACAAGGTATATCTTTAAGGCTTTTGTTAGTTGCTCCATTTGTTGTCCAAATTTTTGCTGTGGTGGGTATCACAGGGTATTTAGCATTGCGAAATGGACAACAATCCGTAAGCAACCTTGCCAGTCAATTGACTAATAAAGCTAGCTATCTAGTTAATCAACATCTGGACAGTTATTTAAATACTCCTCCAAAAATCAATCAAATTAATATTGATGCGATTGATATTGGTCTACTCAACTTACAAGACTTCCAAAAGTCTGGACGTTACTTTTGGAAGCAGATGCAGAGCTACAAAGTCAGTGCCATTGGCTATGCTTTGACAAATGGGGACTTTATTGGTGCAAACTATGTCAAAGAAGGATCGGAAATAGTAATTGATGAAGTTTCCAGTCGAACAAACTACAAAGACTATAGCTATTCAACCGATCTTGAAGGAAATCGCGTCAAAGTAATTAATATCGAAGATTATTTCCCCTTAAGGGAACCTTGGTATTATGAAACATTTCAAGCTAATAGACCAGTTTGGACAAAGGTCTATGCATGGAATATTAAGCAGGGGATTTTTGCTGTATCTGTAAACCAACCAATCTACGGAAAAAAGAAAGAAATTATTGGTGTGATTGGCACTGATTTGCTTTTGAGTAGTATTAGCGTTTTTTTAAGTCAGATCGAGATTAGCCCTTCCGCCAAAATATTTGTGATTGAACGAGATGGGCTGTTAATAGCTAGTTCTAATAAAGAAAACATGTTTGCTATTACTAATGATAAAAGCGAGCGCTTGAACATTCTTCAAAGCCAAGATCCACTCGTGCGAGCAACTGCGAAATATTTACAAAAAAAATTTGGGGGCTTTCAGCCGATTCAAACGGGATTTCAAAGTTCAGACTTTGACTATCAAGGCGAGCGTCAATTTTTGCAAGTCACACCTTGGCGCGATCGCTATGGCTTAGATTGGCTTGTGGTCGTTGTCATGCCTGAGTCGGATTTTATGGCACAGATTCATGCAAATACGCGCATTACAATTTTGCTTTGTATTGCCGCATTAGCGATCGCGATTCTCGTTGGACTAATCACGTCACGATGGCTAGCTAAGCCAATTCAAAGGTTAAGCCAAGCGGCGGCAGCGATCGCTGATGGTGAGCTGGAAACCCGTGTGAATATTCAAGCTATAAATGAACTAGAAGTTCTATCAACTTCCTTTAATAAAATGGCTTCAGAACTGCAAGAATCTTTTGAAAATTTGGAGATCAAAGTTGCCGATCGCACGATAGAACTCCAAAAAGCGAAGGAACAAGCCGAAGTTGCCAATGTTGCCAAAAGCGAGTTTCTTGCTAATATGAGTCATGAACTACGAACACCATTAAATGCGATCTTAGGTTTTACTCAAGTCATGAACCGCGATCGCAGTCTCAATAAATCACAAATTGAGAATCTCAGTATCATTGGTCGTAGCGGCGAGCATTTACTGGCGCTGATCAATGATGTCCTTGATATGTCCAAAATTGAGGCTGGGCAGATTACGCTGTATGAGACAGATTTTGACCTATGGGAATCTCTCTATTTAATCATAGAGATGTTTCAAATGAGGGCTGACACTAAGGACTTATATCTCAAGCTTGAGCAATCAGAGGACTTGCCCCGATTTATTCGCACCGATGAAAAGAAGCTACGTCAAGTTTTAATTAATCTAATTAGCAACGCTCTCAAATTTACACAAACAGGTGGAGTTACAGTTCGCGTTAAGCTTGACAATTCCAAAACTGATGCATCATCAAATCCTAAGCAGGTAAATATCCATTTCTCAGTTAGCGATACTGGTGATGGTATTGCTGCCGATGAAGCCGACAAAGTATTCGATCCGTTTATGCAGACTGAATCGGGACGTAAATCTGAGCAAGGTACAGGGCTGGGTTTACCGATTAGCAGTAAGTTTGTGCAACTTATGGGTGGCGATATCACCTTCAGCAGTGAGGTTGGGGTTGGTACAACTTTTGAGTTTAGTATCCAAGCAGAGCTTGGTGAATCTACCAATGTGAGATCCACTAAACCCACCAATCGGGTCATTGGTCTTGTCCCCAATGAAAGAACCTATCGAATTTTGATCGTTGACGATCGCTGGGAAAATCGGCAAATCTTAATTAAATTACTGACTCCGATTGGCTTTGAAGTAAAAGAAGCCGAAAATGGACAGATTGCTGTGGAAATTTGGGAACAGTGGCAACCAGATCTGATTTGGATGGACATGCGAATGCCCGTAATGAATGGCTATGAAGCTACTATGCGGATTAGATCCCATCTCAAAGGTCAAGCAACCACAATTATTGCACTCACCGCTAGTACCTTAGAAGAAGAACGTGCCATCGTTCTATCGGCAGGTTGTGATGACTTTGTTCGCAAACCTTTTCTTGAAAATACGATTTTTGAAAAGATGTCACAATATCTTGGTGTACTGTATGTTTATGAAGAGATTGCCACCAGTCAGTCAAAACCTAGTCCGTCTCTAGTCAAATTAACGGCGGAGGCGATTTTGGTGATGCCCAAAGAATGGCTAGAGCAGCTTGAAAATGCAGCTTCACAACTAAATGGTAATGCGATCGCACAATTACTAACCCAAGTGCCGAAAGAACATTTTTGGCTAACCAAAGAAATTGAAGAGCTTGTCCATGATTTTGACTTTGGTCAGATTATCGCTTTAGTGCAGGAGGCTCGCTCTCTATGAATGACCTTGACAACTCTATGCAAAAAGCCTTTTCAGAAAATCCCATCACTTCTACCAATAGTGAAATATTAATTCTAATTGTCGATGATTTGCCAGACAATCTCCGTGTTCTGTCTACCGCGATCTCAGGTCAAGGATATCAAACTCGCTGTGCCAAAAGTGGTGCGATCGCGTTGATGGCAGTTGAGACAACTTGTCCAGACTTGATCTTACTGGATATCAAAATGCCAGATATGGATGGTTATGAAGTTTGTCAACGACTCAAATCCTCAGAATTTACTCGTGATATTCCCGTTGTATTTTTAAGTGCCTTAGATGATGTTTTCGATAAGGTCAAAGCTTTTAATGTTGGTGGGGCTGATTACATTACCAAACCGTTTCAAGTCGAAGAAGTCTTAATTCGTATCAAACACCAACTATCACTGAAAGTCGCTGAATTAAAAATTTGCCAACTAAATCAACAACTTGAGCAACAGAACGAACAGTTAGAAGCAATCAACGCAGAATTACAGTTAGAAATTATCGAGCGTCAAATTATAGAAGAAACATTGAAAGTTAATGAAGAACGTATAGACAGTATTTTAGGATCTATTGAAGATGTCGTCTGGTCAATGCATCCAACAGCCACACAGTTTATCTATTTTAATGCTGCGGTTGAAAAAATCTATGGTTATCCCATTTCTAACTTCTTTGAAGATCCTGAATTCTGGTTAAAAGTAATTCACGTAGAAGATCGCGATCGCATTGAGGCTGCCAATCTTAGCATTATGACAACAGGGACTGTAAGCGAAGAATATCGAATCTTACGCCCTGATCAAGAAGTTCGCTGGGTAAGCGATCGCCGATATCTTGTTTATGATCGCGATGGTAAAGTTATACGGATCGATGGGATTGTTCGAGATATCACTGATCACAAACGGGCGCAAGATCAATTAGTCCATGACGCTCTCCATGACTCACTTACAGGACTACCAAATCGCAATCTGTTTATGGATCGTGTCGAGCAAGCGCTCAAATATAGCAACCGACATTCCCAATAGGCTCATCTGGGTAAATAGGTGAAATGGCAAAATAGGAGTAAGTCGTTTTGAATTTTCAGAGATTAAGATGATCAAATTTCCCCTAACCCAATTGCTAGATGAGCAAGCGTGCTATGAATGGCT
>JBIKYZ010000135.1:0-13850 GCA_044354985.1 Pseudanabaena sp.
CTCGGACAACGCTTTCCCAAATCCTTCACTTAGTTTTTTGCCGATTGAGTACGCTCTGTCACTTAGTCTCTCATCCCCTATTTCACAACTCGCAAAGTTTTTGTCCCACCAGTTCATCATTTTTCTTGCCTACTTTTACTTCTTTTTTTTACTTTAACCCCATCTGTAACCTTTGGATAAAAAGCTCTTCTGGTTTACCTTTCAAAGATCCCGTGAAAAGTAAGACCCGGAATAGGCGATCGCCTTAAAAATACGCCCTTTGCAGAGCCTAAGATTTAGAAATACTGATATAAATCCTTGCCCCGATATCCTAAATCCTTGACCATTTACCTTAACAAAGCGATCACCATTGGCGACAAAATGACTATATCAGATATTTTTTAGCTTTTATATAACAAAAAAGCAATATTTACGAAGTTGTATCAAGGGATAGGTCACTGATTCTTGCAAAGAGCATAAGGCTTTGTCTCACAACCATTTTGATTTTTTCGCCTTCATTTACCCTTGTTCATAGGCAAAAGTCTTTAACAATAGACTGCAATCATCGATCGCCATACAAGAATGATGGAGATATTGCTATATTTATAGCGATCGCTTGATTAGAGAATAAATGTTTAAGTTTGCTCACAAACTTGCTGGCTTAGCAATCTATACAGGGCTGTGTCTAGGAATCGCTAGCACCATATCACCCGCCACATCCCCCGTATTTGCTGAAGATAGTAGCCTCGGTATTGTCATGCGGCGCGGACATTTGCGGGTGGGCATCGATGCAGCGATCGGTGGTCCCTACATGTTTTGGAATGCCAAGACCCAATTTTATGATGGCTTTGAGCTAGAAATTATCCAAGAAATTGCTGCAAGACTAAATATTGAGCCACGTCCAATTAATATCCCTTGGGCAAACCAACCTGAAAATTTAGCTTCGCGGCAGGTCGATATCCTGCTCAGTGCGCGGGAAGAAGGAGCATTAGAAACAGGCGACACCAAAGGCAAATTTATTGAAACTGTGCCTTATTATCGTAATACTCAACGTTTGCTCATCCGATCCGATGGGACACAAATCAAATCCTTGCGCGATATGATCGGCAAGCGCGTTGGGGTTGTCGCAAATAGTGGAGGCGCAGCGATCGCCGAAACCTATAATAAAAATAGAGGCAATGCCATTCGCCTGTTTTCATCACGGGATCTTGATCGTATGGTGATCCAACTACGCGATCGCCAACTTGATGCAATGATCCTTGATGAACCTGTGGCAGTATGGCAGGTGCGCAACAATCCCAACTTTATAATTGTTGGGGAGCCGTTAATACCGATTCGTTTAGTTGCGATCGTTAACAAAGATGACGTAACTCTTAAAAAAGCCATCGATAAGGCTTTAACGGAGATGCGTCAAGAGGGTAAACTCGAACAAATACTTAAGAGGTGGAACCTGTGGGAAAGCCAGAAAACTTTAAAATCAACAAAGGTCTTGCCAGTCACGGTATTAGCGATCATTACGCCATACTCGGTTTACCAATGACCACTGATACCGCGCAAATTCGCAAAAAATTTCTGAAGTTGGCGAAGATTTTGCATCCTGATGTGTTTGGTAGAACTCCCGAAGAGAAAGAGACTGCTACCAAATATTTCTCAAAGATGGTCAGTCCAGCCTATCAATTGCTAAATAGCGATCGCGAACGTGGGGAATATTTAGCAACCTTGAGGATGTTTGCCCAAAACAAAAAACAAAAGGAAGAAGTACCAACCCTCAGTTCCGAACTTGCTCAAAAACTGTATCGGATTCCCCATGAAATTACCTACAAGCAATATGTAGAGCAAGTTTCACCTAAGCAATATGAAACATTAGACTCGATCATGGAGTACACCGCCATTCTCAGCGAGTTAAATCTCGTGTATTTGTTTACCCAAACCAGTCTTAGTTTTTCCTCTGGCAGTAGCACTGCGACTCCTGTTGGCACTCAGGGCGCTAATGCAGAGGCAACTCCAGCGGCTAAACCTGCCCAATCTCCAGCCCTGCGCAATCTGAATATGGCAGAGCTATTTATTAGCAAGAAACAATGGACTGATGCACTCAAGGAACTGATTAACGCTGAAAAACTTGATCCGAATAATGCCAAGGTGTATGCGCTCAAGGGTTTAGTGCAAATGAATCAAAATGCGGCAGCGATCGCTAAAGCAAGCTTTCAAAAAGCACTCAAACTCGATCCTAAAGAGCCAACTGCCGTCAAATATATTAATCAGGTGAGTGCAGCTACAAAGCCACCAGAAAAGCCACCAGAAAAGAAAGGTGGACTATTTGGCTGGGGTAAGAAATAAATTCTGAGTATTTCTCGCTAAGGCTGAATTTCCGCAGACTAAAGATATGGCGAGGCAAGCACATTGGATTTCCGTAGACTAAAATATTATTGTCATAATTCTTTGATTCTCGTCACTAGTGGCGATCGCCAGATTTTATCGGCGATCGCTGAAGTTTTAACTACTGAAAAATATAATTTCATTACTGAAACTAGTGGCGAGAAAGCATGGGAAATAATTCTCCAAAAGAAACCTGCGATCGTCATAGCTGATTGGGCAATCCCAGATGTGTCAGGTTTAGCACTTTGTCATCGGAGCAAGTCAAATCTTGAGCATCCCGAGTTGATGGCAATATATTTTGTCTTGATCGTCAAAGATTCTAATTCCAAACAACGCCAAATTGGTCTTGATACTGGTGTCGATGAATTTCTCAACAATTCCATAGATAGCTCTGAACTCAAAGCAAGATTGAGAACAGGACTGCGCCTCACGGCTTTGACACAGTCATTGTCATGGTCTAATCAAAGATTACTGGCTCAAAATGACTTACTGGATGCACTCAGCTTGTCCGATTCTTTAACTAAGGTTTTGAGTGAGCAAGCCTTTGCAAAGGTAATGCCAAAGATGATGCAGCAACTTAAGGGATTTGGTGCTTATAAAAATTACCGTTTCTTGAGTGTATTGATTATTGATATCGATCTGTTTAAGGCAATTGTCGAGTCCTACGGTGAGAAAATCGGAGATGAGGCAATTAATGCGATCGCGGGACGATTGAGCCATAGTTGTATGCCTAATAGTTTGATCTATCGGCATGGTTTAGATGAGTTTGTTTGCGTCACTCCCCATAGTGATGCGACAAGTGGTATACAACTGTCTCTGAATCTTCTTACCAGTATTCGTAGTCATCCGATCGCAGTTTCTTCTGGGTTGTTATTTCCTCTAACCATTAGTATCGGAGGTGTGGTGACTGCATTAGATAATCAAAATCAACAGATTCCTGATCTGAGTTTTGATGAACTAGTCTCTTTAGCTGAGCAATCTCTTCTCCAAGCTCAGAAGTCTGGGGGCGATCGTGACTACCTCGAAGTTTTTGAATAATTTGAATAATTTGTGGCGCTACCCCATGTTATCGACGCAAAGCGCTGATGGCAGGGCGAATTGATATAACATTTTAATCTAAGTACTTGTACAAAATAAATTACCCAAATTTATAAAGTTGTGCCCGTAGGGGCACAACTTTATAAATTTGGGTTTGTAATTGCCTATTTACGTCACGCTGCAAAAACATGCCCGAAGCCAGATTTTCCTTCGCCGAACATTATCATGAACGGACTAAGTATGCACCTGCCACCCTTGCTAGCAAGAGTCAAGGACTAGATTGGAGTACCCAGCCATCGCCTTACAAGGATTATAAAATTGGCACGGTTTATGATCTAAAGCCATATCTTACTGAAGAAATTCAGTCCGATCATGATGGATTATTGGTAAGTCGTTGGCGGAGGCTATCGCGGTTGCTATTTTGTAGCTATGGATTGACGGCAAGAGTACCGACAGTAACAGGTGAAGCTTTTTATTTACGATCGGCTCCTTCGGCTGGTGGACTATACCCTGCGGAATTGTATCTGATCTCAGCAGGCACGCCGCTTTTGTCCGCAGGAATTTATAACTATCAAGTCCGCACCCATAGCTTGATCCATTTTTGGCAAGACAATAATGTTTGGGCTGGTTTGCAACAGGCTTGTTTTGCTCATCCCGCTTTACAAAATACGCGCATGGCGATCGCCATCACCGCAGTATTTCACCGATCTGCATGGCGCTATCAAGATCGGGCTTATCGACGAATTTTTCTGGATACGGGGCATTTGCTCGGAAATATTGAACTTGCTAGCTCGATTGAAGATTATCAAGCGTCACTAATTGGGGGCTTTGCCGATGAAGCAGTCAATGAACTGTTGTTTTTGGATAAAGAGGTAGAAGGGACGATCGCGATCGCGCCAATCCTTGATCTGCAAGATGAAGAGCTCATTGGGCGAGGTCAGGAATCACGAGAACCAATGCAGCGATCGCGCAATATTTCTAGAGGAATTATGACAGCGCTACCATCAGCAACTGTCATTAGCTATCCTAAGCTCCCTGAAGGGCAGCTTTTAGAATATCTACACCAATCTACCAAGATTACTGAAAAACCAAATATGCAAAAGCTCTTGGAACAGGTGGGTGACAAAAATTCGGATACTGTCGAAAAAAATCCTGTGCAAGATCTTGATAAGTACAACTTTCCTTTTTGTACAAAAGTCAGTACGACAACCGAAAGCATTCACTGGGGGGCTGATCTAGAAATGCTCGAAAATACAATCTTGCAACGGCGTTCAACCCGTGAATATAGTGGTGCAAAGTTAGAACTTGCCGAACTCAAAGCAATTCTCGACTTTACCTATCAGCCGCAGCACTATACGGATCAAGGTATTGATGGTAATCCAGATTATTTCGATCTTAGCCTGATCGAGACCTTTGTAGCAGTAACAGGCGTAGTTGGCTTAGACGAAGGATGCTATTACTACGCCCCCAAATCTCAAGAGCTGCGCCAAATCAGATTTAAAAACTTCCGTGATGAATTGCATTATCTCTGCCTTGGTCAAGACCTCGGACGTGATGCAGGCGCGGTTATTTTTCACACAGCTGATCTTCAAAAAGCTGTAACTAAATATGGCGATCGCGTTTATCGTTATTTACATATGGATGCAGGACATCTAGGGCAACGCCTAAATCTGGCTGCGATCGGCTTAGGTGTTGGCGTAAGTGGCATTGCAGGTTTCTTTGACGATCTGGTCAATGAAGTTCTCGGTATTCCCAGCGATGAAGCCGTTTTATACATCACCACTTTAGGGCGACAGCGCTAACAAAAATCAAGCTAAACATCATCAAATAGCAAGACAACGCAAAGATTTTCATTGCTGCAATTAATGTCAAGAACTTGGCTGTGGGGAGTACAGTCAATAAAGCTCAGAGCAACATTGCAAATAGACATCTAGCGTTTTACTAACCATTGACTGTTGATCAAAAACTGACAAAGCATATGCTGAGGCTTTTTGGGCGATTTGAAAACGAAGGTTGGGTTCTATCAGCTTTTGAATTAAATCTGATAACTGTGAGGAATCGTCAAATGGAACAATATAGCCAGTTTCGCCTTCCTTGATTTGATCTGTAGCTCCTCCACTTGGAGTTCGGATTGGGGCAGTTGCACATGACATTGCTTCTGCAACAGTCAATCCAAATCCTTCTACACGACTCGGCAGAACAAAAATATCTGTTGCCCAATAAACTTCTCGTAGATCTTCAGCAAATCCTGAAAACACAAAACAATTCGCATCTTCATCACTTCTAAAGGCATATTCCTTGATATCCTTTTCCTGATTGCCAGATCCCACAAAAAGACATCTCAAAGATAATTCAGGAAGAATTTTTTTAGTGCGCCTCACGGCATCAATTAGAACATCATGCCCCTTATTCCAATTGAGTCTTCCTACAAGAGTACAGACTAGATCTTGTTCGATAAACCCCAGCTTTTGGCGTGACTGCTGTTTCTCTTCCAGACTGGGTGGATGAAAATAGTTCGTATCAATTCCTGCTAAAATTTTGCGAACTCGAACTGAGTGAAAACCTAAACCTTTAATCAAAAAATTTTCTATGTCAGAAGAGAGAGCAATAAATATATTTGGTGTAAATAATCTTAGATATATTTGGTATTTCCTGATTTTTGGACTCAATATCGAATTTTTTAATGAACTGGGATCATCTCCATGCACTGATGGATGAAATGTTGCCACGGATTTTAATCCTGTCAAAAGTTTGAGAATAGAAGCAAAAAGCATCATAGAATATCCGTGGACGTGAACGAGTGAGATTTTATGTTTTTGGATTATTTCTTTGACACGAAGAATATTATTTAGTTTTGGGATAGTAGATTGCATATGCTCAAGTACAATCCAATCCTCTGCTAACTCTTTCAGTACTTCAAAGCGTTTAATTGAAAGTTTGTCATAGCTCACATCTCCTGTAATCAGAAAAACTTTCCACCCAGCATCGTGCAGACCTCTGATTAATGTCTCACAGTGAGAAGCCACTCCATCATTGCAATCAACTCGCTTAATTAAAAAAACTACAGTTTTACTTGATTCCATGATGATTTTTTTCTCGGTAATGCGTAAATAGTTGAAAACAGGGTAGAGCTGCAAAGACCAGATTTTTACTCACACACTTTGCAAATCTATCAGATATACGTACACATAAGGATCAACTCATGAGTGCCCCAGCAATTCTCATTATAACAATCGTTTTTTTTAACCCGCCCTAGTCAGGCTTTCAAAAAACCAATTTTTGAGTTTCCAGCGCCAAAAGTGCTGGAAACTCAAAAATTGGTTTCATAATGAGAATTGCTGTGAGTTACCCCTATAGACAAAGCACTAAATTTGGCCCATCGCTGAGTAGCTAATTCGGGATTTCCCTTAAAAATACGCATCTTAATAACATTGTTAAAGTTTAAAAACATGCGTATGCTAACTTTAATTGTGTTTAGATATTTTGTCTATGATTAAGACTTGATTTACTATTGGTCTCGACAGATTGAGACCAATACCCCCATGTTGATTTAGTAAGTAATCTCTGCATTAAGAACAACTATGAGGCTCTAAGAGCCTTTACAACCAATGCAAGCTAGCACAAAATCTCAACTATCACCG
This sequence comes from Pseudanabaena sp., assembly GCA_044354985.1. Classification (GTDB taxonomy): domain Bacteria; phylum Cyanobacteriota; class Cyanobacteriia; order Pseudanabaenales; family Pseudanabaenaceae; genus Pseudanabaena. Next base: position 7,035 of record JBIKYZ010000135.1, read on the forward strand.
ACCACAGAAGCTTGGTTTGTGATTTCCCTATTCATTTTTGTAACTCTTATTCTATTTGTTGCTGGTGCGATCGGGAGTAGGATCTTAGGAATTGTATTTCCTCTAGGATCTTTTTTGGTTGCTTGGTATTTATATTTTCGTTATCCGTTTCTATATATTGGATTCGTGTGGTGGTTGTTTTTCTTAACCCCTTTTGTACGTCGTTATGCTGATTTTAGAGCTGGTGCTTTTACTGACTCTAATCCAATTTTACTTGCTCCTACTCTAGCTATCCTTGTTGCTGCAAATACAATGTATTTCAATATTCCTAAAGCTAGAGAGCATGGCACAATCCCTTTTGTTTTAGCTATAGCAAGTGTGGTATATGGATACTGCGTTGGATTGTTAAATCCATCAACTACAGCTATGAAAGCTACAATTGCATTCTTAGGATGGCTAACACCCGTAATATTTGGATATCATCTATACGTTAATTGGCGGAGATATCCTGAATACAGCAAAGTAATTCAGAAAATATTTTTGTGGGGGAGTCTGATTGTCGGGGCTTATGGAATTTATCAGTATGTAATTGCGCCTGATTGGGATAAATTATGGTTAGTAGGTTCTGGAATGGACAGTAGTTCTGGTAGTCCTGTGCCATATGGAATGCGGGTATGGAGTACATTAAATTCTCCAGGTCCCTTTGCCGACATGATGGCAACGGCGCTATTAGTACTATTTAGCTGCAAAAGCCCACTTGTTGCTCCAGCAGCAGTAGCAGGAGTACTTTCATTTTTATTTAGTGCAGTGCGAACTGGTTGGCTAGGGTGGCTGGGAGGCATAATACTTTTTATCTCTTCCCTAAAGTCTAAGCAGCAAATTCGTCTCATTGGCATACTTATAGTTCTATCTATACTTATCATTCCTTTAACTACAATTGAGCCTTTCTCGACAAATATTACGGCGCGTTTAACTACATTAGGAGATCTGCAAAGTGACACTAGCGCTCAAGGTAGGAAGGGGATTTACGAAGATTTCTTTAAAAATGGAATATACAATTTTATTGGAGATGGCCTTGGGGTAAATGACAATGTAGATGCTGGTATCTTATCATTTGTTTTAGATTTGGGCTGGATTGGTACATTACCCTATCTAGGCAGTCTCTTAATTAGTGGGATTCTATTATTTGCAAATCTAAAAAAACATTCTGATTTATTCATCAATATTTGCTGTGCGGTTTTGATGAAGTCGATCGCCTTTTTCCTTGCAGCTCGTGCAACCGCAGGGATTCATGGAGTCATAATCTGGACTTTTCTAAGTATGGGTTTGGCGGGGCAACAATACTTGAGACACGAGCAAAATTTAAAGACAGATATAGGGAATTTATTGAGAGATAATCTCAAAAAAGATTAAAATCAATCTAGAAATTCACTTAAGGAATTATTATGAAGCTCTGTATTATTACAGCAAATGTTGGTAAAGGTGATGGACAAGCAAGGGTAAATTATGAAATTGTAAAAGTCGCCATACAGAGAAAACATAGCATTACATTAGTTGTCATGCAAGTTGATTCCGAACTGAAAAATAATCCACTGGTTGAATGCGTTTATCTTTCTGTGAATAATATACCAACTGAGTTATTGAGAGGGATTGTGTTTAATCAGCAGAGCGATCGCTGGTTAGATTCTCATCGGCATGAATTTGATGTGATCATGGCTTGTGGAGCTGTAACTTCTAAGAAAACTGATGTCAACGCAGCACATTTTGTCCATGGGTCTTGGTTGCGATCGCCTGCTCATACATTACGAGTGCGCCGAGACCTCTATGGTGTTTATCAATGGGTTTATACTATCTTAAATTCGTATTGGGAAAAGATAGCTTTTAAACAATCAAAATTTGTTGTGGCGGTATCTGAACGAGTAAAACAAGAATTAACTTCTATTGGTGTTCGTGCCGAGCAAGTTCGAGTGATTTTGAATGGTGTTGATCTAGATGAGTTTTTACCTGCATTTCGAGATCGCAGTCAAATCGGATTGCCAGAAGGCGTTACCTTAGCTATGTTTGCAGGGGACATTCGTACTCCAAGGAAGAATTTAGATACGGTACTATACAGCTTGGTTAAAGTTCCTAGTTTGCATTTAGTAGTTGTAGGCAATACGGAAAGAAGTCCCTATCCTCAGTTAGCAGAAAAGTTAGGATTGGGTGATCGCGTTCATTTTTTGGGGTATCGCCGTGATATTTCAGAGCTTATGAAAGCAGTTGATCTATTTGTATTTCCATCTCGCTACGAAGCTTGTACCCTTGTGTTATTAGAGGCTATGGCTAGCGGGCTACCTGTGATTACGGCTGTTGCAACGGGTGGTGCAGAAATTGTTACGGATGAATGTGGGATTGTCTTATCTGAAACAGAAGATGTAGCAGCTTTAGCAGATGCAATGACTGTTCTATCTAATGATCGCGCTCTTAGAGAGAAGATGGGGAAGGCTGCGAGGGTGATCGCAGAGCAGCATAGTTGGAGCAGTAAAGCTAAGGCTTATGTCGATTTATTTGAAAGCTTGAGGTCATAATTTTATGAAGATAACTGTGGTTGTTCCTACTTACTTGCGTCCTCAGGACTTAATCCGTTGCCTAGGTGCGCTTAAACAACAAAATAAACCTGTAGATGAGCTTTGGGTAATAGTTCGTGATACCGATCGCGAAACTTGGCAGTTTTTAGACACCTTTGATCGTGGGACTTTGCCTTTTCATACGGCAACGGTGACCGCAACGGGTGTTATTGCGGCGATGAATATTGGGCTTGAATCAGCGACTGGTGATATCGTTGCTTTTACCGATGATGATGCTGCGCCGCATCCTGATTGGTTAGAGAAAATCGAGTCTTACTATTTGGCGGATGATCAAGTTGGTGGAGTTGGCGGGCGTGATTGGGTATATCACGGTACGAGATTAGAAGATGGTTCTCAGGCTGTGGTGGGTAAGTTGCAGTGGTTTGGGCGCTTGATTGGCAATCATCATATTGGCATTGGTGAAGGTCGTGAAGTGGATGTGCTTAAAGGTGTAAATATGAGCTTTCGACGGAAAGCGATCGCAGATTTACGCTTTGATCAAAGAATGAGAGGAACTGGTGCACAGGTGAATTTTGAAGTGGTTTTTTCTTTGACTTTGAGACAAAAGGGATGGAAATTAATTTACGATCCTCAAATTGCGGTAGATCACTTTCCTGCACAGCGTTTTGACGAGGATCAGCGCAATTCTTTTAATGCTCAAGCATCAGTTAATTCTGTTCATAATGAGACGGTAGCGTTATTGGGCTATTTGTCTCCTTTACAAAGATTGGTGTTTACGATTTGGGCGATCGCGATCGGTACATCAGAAGCTTTTGGCGTGTTGCAGTGCATAAGATATTTGCCTAAAGAAGGTGACGTAGCAAGACAAAAGTTATGGGCTTCTTGGCTCGGTCGCATACAAGGGTGGCAAACTTACAGTGCAAAGATTTCAAACAAACCCCAGTAAACCAATTCACAAAAGTGTCGCCACACTTTTGTGAATTAAAGAACAAACCCCGTAAGGATTTTAAAAGCACAAAATGGCATAGCCATTTTGTGCTTTGGTATAATTTTGTTAAAAGTGTTGCCTTGCAGCACTTTTAACAAAATTACTGGTTCGGGTTTGTTCGATATCTTTGCGCTCTAATCCTAGAAAGAACGAAAGTATGGATACCCTTTGGGTACTCCTAATTCCTTTTCTAGTTCAAAGTTAATAATTCCCCAACGAGTCTCTTGCTCTTCGGGGGGGCTAAATTCTACAGTTAAACCATACAAACTTTGGGCATTAGAAATAATGGACGTATTTTCAAGATAAGGTTCAACTAGTCCCATGTAGCGATGGGCAATAGTGACTTTGATCGCTCGATAACCTTGGGTATATAGACGATCTATACTTTCATGGATTTCAAAACGAATGCCGTCAGGATGGGTATGTTGTCGATACCATTCATCGTCCCATAGTCGCCATTGGCGATCGGATTGGAGATGGACTAAATCCCTGCAATTGGGCTGGACTTCAAAGGCTCCATGTCTCGGGCAAAGATACGTGTCAGTCAAAATCAGAGCCGGAATAATTTGCCGACAATGAGGACATTTAATTTCAGAGCCAAAAATCGGATATTGCTGCACCGAGGTGACTGTCCTCATGACTTATTAAAGTGTAGGAGATTCTTAGGGTCGATCTTAACATGCACATCATATATAGCAATGAAAGAGATAGCTAGGATAAATCAAAACCCAAATAAACTAAGGCGGCGCGAAGCGTCGCTTTAGTTTATTTGGGTTTTATGTCCTAAGCAAAACTTTCATTGCTATAGCTGAGTCCAAAAATGAGAGATGGCACTTAACTCCTCGTCACATTTTTTGGTTTTGAGCGCAAAGCATTGTAGATCAAGAATTATTGTTTATGGTTCAGATAACACACTCTAAAAATTTGCAAACCGCTACAATTTTGAGGTCAAGTTCTAAAACCGTCAAATAAGTCAGGTTAGGATGCCAAAAGCTAACCCAAAAACCCAGTGGGGATCAGTTTTAAATCGCGCAAACCACGTCGAAAAGTATCTTCGGTGGTTCGTTGAGTTTTGTCCAGTCCCGATCGCGATGTTTGATCGCAATTTACATTACATATTAGTTAGTCAGCCTTGGGTTAAAACTTTGGGCATTCCTCGTCTTAAGCTAATAGGCACAAGTCTATATGAATCACTCCCAAAAGCGATCGCCCACAGACATGGATTGGAGCGATGCCTAAGCGGTGGGCAAATGCATTACACGGCGGAAATTGAGATTGCAATTCGCGGAGAATCAGCCAGTAATTTCCAGTGGGACGTGCAGCCTTGGTATACCGATGATGGCTCAGCGGGTGGGATAATTATCGCTTGTCATCCTTTAGCTGAGTCTCAAACTGCATTGCTAAAGCATCAGTTAGCCGAAGAAATTGCTGAACGTCAATATCTTGAAGATGCTTTTACTAAAATTGGCACAGCGCTAGAAAGCGCCAATGACGCGATTTGTATTACTGATGATTCAGGTCAGCCAATTTATATCAATCTAGCCTTTAGCGATCTATTTGCCTATAGTTTGTCAGCTTTACAAAAAACGACTAATTTACAACCTCTTTTTGCAGATGAGCAAACTGCTCAAGTAATCCATGCGGCAGTAATGCATGGCGGCACTTGGACAAGTGAAATAGAAATGCGCGATCGCGATCATCAGCATATTCCTATTTGTTTAAAGGTCAATCCTGTTAAAAGTCCATCTGGAGAGGTGATTGGATCAACTTATATTTGTACAAATATCCGCGATCGCAAAGCCGCAGAAGCTGAAATCAACAAAAGCTTTGCCGCGCTCGGTGCGACTCTTGAGGCAACAGCTGATGGTATTTTGGTGCTAGATGCGATCGGCAATATTATTATTTGCAATCAAAAATTTGTTGATCTTTGGCAGATTCCCGATCGCATTTTTAGATCCAATGATGACTCATATATCCTTAAGTATGTGGCTAAGAGGATTAGCTCGGCTCAATATTTGCATCAATTTGGCAAAGGATTAGAAATTGACCAGAATAGCTTTGAAATAGTCGAGTTAGATGATGGTAGAACCCTAGAATGCTATTCACAACCACAAAATGTTTTGGATAGTTGTGCAGGGAGAGTTTGGAGTTTACGCGACATTACTGAACGCCTTGCTGCTGAAGCTCTAGTCCGCGCTTCTGAAGAAAAATATCGCCTCCAAGCTGAGAAGCTACAACATGCTTTGCAAGAGTTGAAAAGTACACAATCGCAATTGATTCAAGCCGAAAAAATGTCTGGTTTGGGTCAGTTAGTGGCAGGAATAGCCCATGAGATTAATAATCCTGTAAATTTTATTTATGGAAATCTCTCCTATGCCGACACCTATACTTCTGAGTTATTAAGTCTTGTCGAAATTTACCGTACTCATTATCCAACGCCTGTCGATGCAGTACAAGTAAAGCTGGAAGAGGTTGATATTGATTTTCTTGCTGATGACTTTGTAAAGTTGGTTGGTTCAATTCGGATTGGTGCAGAACGAATTCAGAAGATTGTGCAATCACTAAATAAATTTTCCCGTAGTGATGAAGAAGGATGCAAATCTGTTGATATTCACGAGGGGATTGATAGCACTTTGATGATCTTGCAAAGTCGTCTGAAGGCGACTGCTCATCGTCCTGAGATTAAGATTGAAAAAAACTATGCGCAAATTCCTGACGTTGAATGCTATGCAGGACAGCTAAATCAAGTATTTATGAATCTGCTGACTAATGCGATCGATGCGCTTGAGGAAGATGCTCAAGCAAATGGAACTTGGCAGATGGGGAATGATAAACCTCTATGGAATAGGCAAGATGGCAAAGTTTCCACAATTTTGATCCAGACAGAGATTCTTGCAGATGATCAAATCACGGATATGCAGAAGAGCGATCGCTTGGTGATTAAAATTTCTGATAATGGCAATGGAATTCCTGATGAGTTACGCAATCGCTTGTTTGATTTGTTTTTCACGACTAAGCCTGTGGGTAAAGGTACTGGCTTAGGTTTATCGATCGCTTATCAGATCATTACAGAAAATCATGGCGGCAAGTTGTCTTTTATTTCAGAAATTGGTAAAGGTACAGAATTTACGATCGAGATTCCATTAAAACAATCTAATTATTGGACTTTGGACAAGATTGAAGCAAAGAAAGAGCGGGATTAAGCGAAAAGGGATAATGAGAGTTTCAACTTTCAACCGAAAACAAATCATTATCCCTAAACCCATTATGCCAATAATTGTC
>JBIKYZ010000383.1:0-4159 GCA_044354985.1 Pseudanabaena sp.
ACAAGGGTAGAAAGGTTATGGATGGTTTCAAAGAAAATCTACCTATTGTTTTTGATGAATATCTTCCTAAATGGAACTATAGAGCCATTCCTCAAAATGCATAAGTTATTTATTTTTCATTCCTTACGGGGCTTCGCGCCGTAACTCTATTCTGGGTTTTGCTTTTGTCATAGCCCGAAAATAAAATTTGTGGCAAACAATAAAAAAGGTGCGATTAACGCACCTTTTTTATTGTTTAGCATTCATCAAATGATTCAACATCTAATAAATGGCGGTATGGCTCGGCTAGCTCTGAGCCTTTAAAAGCCAGTGCTCTCAAAATATGCCAATCACTTAAGCTCTCAAAAGCATTGGCATAGTCATCACGTTCTAAACGATCAGCGATCGCAGCAACATCTGACGCACTAAACTTACTAGGATCGACTTCTGGAGCTTCGCCAACTACATCCTTTGAAGGGTTATTAACCATATCGCTCTATGACAGTCCTGTGAACGGAGAGAGAGGGATTTGAACCCTCGGTACGGAGTTACCTGCCGTACAACAGATTAGCAATCTGCCGCTTTCGTCCACTCAGCCATCTCTCCAAATTTATTAGGAATTATATCTTATCAGATACCGTGCATAATGCAACCTAATTGTTAAATTTAATAAATTTAACTTTGGGTTGCTTGTTCTGAGCGAACTTCGCCGCCTTAGCCTCGATTTCTTGCAATTGCCCCAAAGCCAATCCACAGGGAAATCCATATTTGGCTTTAACGCGATCGCTAGCAATATTTAGAGCAGTACGCGATCGTTCAACAAAATCCATGAGGTCATACTCGGTATCTGCTGCGAAATATTCTTTGACGATCAAAGATGGCGAATAGCAGGAATCTTGAGATTCATCTGGCCAGACAATTTGAAAACGAACTTCAGGCATAAAAGCTCCATCAAAATTAGGTTAGCGGCGCGAAGCGCCGCCTACTATCATTTTTGCATAATGTGCTGTATGCATCTGTGCCGAATTTTCCCATGTATATTTTGGCAAAATGGACTGGCTAGCTTGCACTAAAGCCTGACTAACATCAGATTGCCTAATTAAGCGCATTGCTTGAGCGATCGCACCCACATCGTCAGGATTAACCAGCAAAGCTTGTTGATTAGATAAAAATTCGGTAAAGGGCGGACAGTTAGAAGTAATGACGGGTATACTCGATGCGATCGCCTCCATGATTACCAAACCCCAACCCTCTTTGGCGGATGGAAAAACAAAAGCATCAGCACAACGATAAAGTGCGGGTAATTCAGCATCAGTGAGAACACCTGTAATGATTAGGGATTTAGCAATATCTAATTCCTGTGCGATCGCTAGAAATTGATCGCGATAGGCTAGATAGTCAAATAAGGTTGCCCCTCCCGCAATCACCAACTGAGCCTTGGGAAAGTCCGCAAGAACCTGAGCAAAAGCTTGAATCAGCTTAATTGAATTTTTGCGTGGTTCAATCCCGCCCACAGTTAGATAAATCGGTGCATTTGTTAAACCCAATTTCAAACCAAATTTTTGGCTGATTTGTGATTCAGTACCATTGCGATCGCTAGAAAATCTTTGCAAATTGACACCGTTAATCACTCGCGGCGCATGGATTTGGTAATGTTCATAAATTTGGGCTTGCCAGCCTGCACTCACGCATAAACATAGCTCAGCTTCGCGAATTGAGCGATCCTGACAAGCCTGTAAATAAGGGCTATTGTAATCTTCGATATGGTGAATGGTGCGGATAAAGTAGGGAATGAGTCCTTGCGATCGCAAAATTGCTAAAGCATTGGCACTGATGCAGTCCTGAGCGTGATAGATATCATAATCTAGTGACGAGTTCTGCAAATAATCTACAAATTCCTGAATGCGTTGCTGAATTAGTTGATCTATTTCCTGTGGTGCAGGTTGTGCAAGAATTGGTTGAAATTCGCAGGACAAATGGCGCTCAAATCCTGAGCCATCTTTATCTAATGCGTAGATACATACTTGATGTCCTAACGTTTGCAATGCTTCCGCAAGTTCTAGGGTATGGATCACGCTCCCTCTAGGTTTTGTGGAATAAGTGAGTAAAGCGATGCGCAGGGATCGTTTTGTCATATTTCTGAAGCTGATCAATAAGGTGAATTGCCTTTAATGCAATTGACTTAAACACACTCTTCCAATAAATCTTGTATCGTGAGATGTTTTAAGTTAATGTTTTGCTAGGATGTATTAAGTTTTTCTGAATTTAGGGGGGAGATCATTTTAATAATTGAGGAGATAAAGAGAGATGGCTTTTGCAGAATCCCATAGGGAAATTGTTCCGATACAGCTTCCGAACGGAGCAAGCGTCAAAGTTGAGGTAACAAATACTGGGAGAGAGGATGTCGGCTTTGACATAAAGCAATTTCAACCAGTTGCAGATGCGATTGAGGGCGTGGTGCAGATGATTGCTGCACCGATTCAAAAGGTAAGACCCAAGAAAGCGACGGTGAAATTTGGTATGGAACTCGCAATTGAGTCTGGACAATTGACGGCAATTATTGTTAAAGGATCTGGCAAAGCAAATTTAGAAATCACGTTGGAGTGGGAGACCCAGCAGAAGACTGAACCATGATTAATCTAGAGGATCTGCTTCAACAGTGCACGGTCAAACTCACTCTACCCAATCGAACTGGGTGGGGCACAGGTTTTTTTGTGACCCCAGATTTGATTTTAACCTGTGCCCATGTAGTGCGGGAGTCTGAGGGTAAACCTTTTCAAGTGCGGTGGCAGAACCAGGAGAGTTGGGCAGAAGCAGTGGTGGAGAAATTACTACCTGATCCCTATGATTTTGCACTGCTGCGAGTGACGCTCTCTCAAGAGGGCAATCCGCCTTGTGTTTATCTAGATTGTGAGGTTCAATCTCGCGATCCGCTTTATCTTTTCGGTTATCCTGATCAAGATTTTCCCAACGGCTGTCCAGTGACGTTGATTTGTGAAGGTTTAACAGGGGATAAGCCAGCGTTAATCAAATTTGCTTTGGGGCAAGTGCGTCCTGAGATGAGTGGTTCCCCATTACTAAACCAGCGAACTGGCAAAGTTTGTGGAATTGTAAAATTTACTCGCGATCGCTCATTTGATTTAGGTGGAGGTGCGATCGCGATTAGCACAGTCTTCTCTCAATTTCCTGAATTAGAAGCTAAAAATCATCAGTTCCAGCCATCAAATCATCAATGGACTGCATTTCTTCCTCCACTGGTGATTCCCAATCAACATGAGAGAGATACTTATAAGAATCGCCAGAGACTACTAAATAAAGTTAAAAATTTCTGGATCAGAAGAATTTTAGAAAACTCGCTATATAGTAGATCTCCAATTGAATTACATCTCGAACAGCGCTTCGATGTTTTAGGGCTAAATCACGAAACACCTGAACTATCGAAAAAATCTCTGCCAAAAGGAGCAAAAGCGATCAACATATTTGATGAATTAGGAGCAGGTCGTACGCTTCTGATTCTAGGCTCTCCTGGTTCAGGCAAAACAACAACGCTGTTAGAGATTGCTCAAATTCTTGTCAATCGAGCTGAGCAAAATAGAGTTTCACCCATTCCAGTTATCTTTAACCTTTCTTCTTGGTCTGGGGCTAAGCAGAAAATGAAAAGCTGGCTAATTCAAGAGCTATACACTAATTACCAAGTCTCTAAACCACTAGGAAAATCTTTGGTTGAGGAACAACAGTTATTGCTTTTATTAGATGGATTAGATGAAATCAAAGCAGAATTAAGAGAAATACACATTCAAGCAATTAATCAATTTTGTATAGAATACGGACATACTGAAATTGTTGTCTGTAGTCGGATTGAGGCTTATAAAGCACTCTATAATCGCCTTCATTTTCAGGGGGCAATTTTCATTTCTCCTCTAAGAACAGACCAAGTGTCTGACTATCTCGATCAAGCAGAATCTCCATTAGCAGAAGTAAAGCTAGCCATACAACAAGATTCAATGCTGCAAGAGTTAGCACAAACTCCCTTGATGCTAAGTATCATGACATTAGCTTAGGAATGAAAAATAAATAACTTATGCATTTTGAGGAATGGCTCTATAGTTCCATTTAGGAAGATATTCATCAAAAACAATAGGTAGATTTTCTTTGAAACCATCCATAACCTTTCTACCCT
>JBIKYZ010000136.1:0-13759 GCA_044354985.1 Pseudanabaena sp.
TGACAATTATTGGCATAATGGGTTTAGGGATAATGATTTGTTTTCGGTTGAAAGTTGAAACTCTCATTATCCCTTTTCGCTTAATCCCGCTCTTTCTTTGCTTCAATCTTGTCCAAAGTCCAATAAGTAGCTGTGCAGAATAAATTACTCAAACCCGTAAGGTTGCTCTTCGCAGGAGAGCAACCTTACGGGTTTGGGTGTGTAATTAATTAAGCGTGTCTACTTATTGCTATATCAGCCAAATATGCCTTTGACATATAAGGCTAAGAAGTTTAACCTTATATGAAGGTGCAATGTGAGGATAATATTTAAATGGTTAAGGTAAAAAGCTCGTCTGTTGGTTTAGCAAGTCTCTCTTTCTTAACAGCCTTGTCGCTGTCTCCAAGTCTTGCTCAAGCTGAAACAACGACATCTTCTTCAACAACTGTTGACGCTTATAAGGCTATTCAACTAACCCCTTCAAAAGTTCAAGCTCAAAATGTCACATCTGTCTCACAACTAAGTGATGTAAGACCAACTGACTGGGCTTTCACAGCTTTGCAATCTCTCGTTGAACGCTACGGCTGTATTGCAGGATATCCAGATAGTACTTTCCGGGGCAAACAAGCCACTAGCCGCTATGAATTTGCCGCAGGTTTGAATGCTTGTCTCGACAAAATCAATGAAATCATCTCCGCAGGATTGGCTGACAAAGTTAGCAAAGAAGACTTAGCCACCCTCCAAAAGCTACAGGAAGAATTTGCGGCAGAACTTGCTACTTTACGCGGTCGTGTTGATGCGCTTGATGCTAAAACTGCCAAGCTAGAAGCACAGCAATTTTCAACTACAACAAAGCTTACTGGAGAAGTTATTTTCTCTGCGACCGCAGGAAGTGGCGGTCCTACCAACGCGAGGTCTAACGTTACTTTAGGCAATCGTACTCGCCTTGTTCTCAATACAAGCTTCACAGGTAAAGACTCCCTCAGAACTCGATTAGAGGCAGGTAACAATTTTGGCAGTACAGGTGATACATCTAGCCTTGCAGCTTTGCTTGGTACAAATACAGCAAGAATTGGTCCAGGCTCTGGTAACTCTACAAGCGCAAACACCTTTAACTTGACACTTCTTGATTATAAGTTTCCTGTTTTTGATAACAAGGTAACTCTTTACGTTGCCCCTATCAGTTTCCCTGATGAATTCTTTACTGTCCTCTCACCAGTAGCTAGCAATGGTCAAGGATCGATTTCTCGCTTTGGCCGCTTTGATCCCCTAATGCGGATTGGAGCCACATCTTCTCTATTTGCCTTTGATTGGAAGGTTTCCGATCAATTCAAAATTCAAGCAGGTTATGGTTCATCCAATCCAGCTTCGCCTGCACCTGGTGGACAAGGTGGATTATTTGGTGGCTCAACAATTGCTCTAGTTCAGCTTTTATTCAAGCCTGCTGAGAATCTAGATGCTTCCGTCACTTACACAAATACTTACCATCAGACCAACTCTTTAGGTACAGGCTTAGTTAGCACTGAGTCGATTAGTGCTGCTGGAGTAACTTCTCTAAGAGCTAATTCGATCGCTGGTAACTTGGCTTGGAAAGTTACTCCGAAAATCACTTTCCATACTTGGGGAACTGTAATTTTTGCAGATTCAGTCAATAACTCGGCATCCACAACTTTTACCACTTGGATTTCAGGCTTAACCTTCAACGATTTATTTAGTGAAGGTAGTATGGGAAGTGTTCTATTTGGACAACCAATTAATCGTTCATCAGCAAGTGGTTTAGCCACCTTGGGAACAGTTAACTCAACTCCATATCATTTAGAACTGTTCTATCGTTATCGTCTCAGCAGGAATATCAGCATTACACCTGGTGTCTTCTGGGTGTTTAATCCTGAAGGTGTGAGTGCTAATTCGACAGTAACAGTTGGAGTCATCCGCACAACATTTTCGTTCTAATAAAAATAAAGGCACGCTTAGCGTGCCTTTATTTTTATTATGATAATTTGATTAGAACATCGGAGTAATCAGCTATGACCACGATCGCAAACCAAGACCGAAACCTTGCTACGGTAATGAAAAATGATGGTGTTGCCAAAGCGAATACCCATGACAGCATCAATCGCATTTTTAATCGTCTTGAAGATATCAAAAAAGAGATGGGGGAGCCATCTTGGTCAGTGCGCCTCATTTATACCGATATGATGAGCGCAGTCATGATTTGTCAGAAACCAGGAGAAAGTAATCGTACTCACTATCATGCCAACGAGGACGAGTGGTGGGTGATCATGGAAGGCGAGCTAGAGTGGGATGTGGAAGGACATGGCGCTTACAGAGCTACTAAGGATGACATCATTTTTGTTCCTCGGAAGGTAATCCATAATATTCGTGTTGTTGGTGATAAGCCCTCAATCCGTCTAGCAATAGGGAAACCTGATGTAAACCATATTTTTGTAGAAGATCACGTTTTTGCTCACACTTAAAAGTAATGAAGTGTCGTGCTAAGCGCGACACTTCATTATTCACAAAACAATTAAATTAATTGAATTAGCTTATGACTAAACCCCATGAATTCCCCCACGATTTCAAGGGGAAAGTCGCTATTGTTACTGGGGCTAGTAGCGGCATCGGTCAAGCAGTGGCTGAGGCGATCGCGCTTTATGGAGGCAACACTGTATTCATTTCACGTAGTGGCGCTGAAGCGATCGCTTCAGAACTTAATGGGACAGGTAAATCTGCATTGTCATTACCCTGTGATGTTTCTGATGAAGATCAAGTTAAAGCTGCGATCGCCACGGTTTTTCAGAAATATGGGCAGATTGACATTCTGATCAACAATGCCGCGATTAATCAAATTGCCAAGATAGAGGATATTTCCCTTGAGGATTGGAACAAAGTCATGGCAACAAATCTCACCAGTCAGTTTCTCTGCTGCAAGCATGTAGTACCAATTATGAAGCAACAAAGAAGTGGGAAAATCGTTAATGTCTCATCGATCGCAGGACATTTTCGTAGTAAATTGTCAGGTATTCATTACGTAACATCAAAAGCTGGAGCGATCGGATTCACAAGACAACTTGCCTACGAGTTAGCCCCTTTTCAAATTAATGTCAATGCTATTTGTCCCAGCCAAACCTATACGCCGATGCTAGCGGCTACTTTACCACCAGAAGCAGAACAAAAGTTAATCGATTCAATTCCTTTAGGTCGAATTGCCTCAATGGAAGAACAAGTAAACGTAATTTTATTTCTAGCTTCTCAACTATCTAGCTATATGACAGGTGCGATCGTTGATGTAAATGGTGGACAGCTATAAAATGCAGATATGAAGATCCTTGACTTTTTCTATAAAATCAACAAGTACCTGTGTCAACCCTCAAAAAAGCTGGGAGATCTGTAAATCTATATTTTTCTTTGAATTTGCTGCTTAATAAAGACTCAAATCCCTTGTCAACTTTCACACTTAGTTCCTATGGTTGAAATTATATGTTCACGTTAGAAAACCCTCTCGTCATGCTCTACGTGAGGTTAATTGGATGGACTCTCTTAGGGTATGTCTTAGGAAAACTCCTCCCGAAGATTTTCACCACTTACCTTGGTAAAGCTCTGTTGTTTGTAGGAGTTCCAATTAGTATTGTTTCTTTCCTCCGTCAAGCGGATCTATCGGGATGGATCGTGATTGCTCCAACCACAGCTTGGGTTGCGATTCTAGTAGGTGCGGGACTAGCTTGGATTTGGATCGATCTGGGTGTAAGTGATGAAAGGTTCGGTAAGTTGTCAAAAGGGATTACGGCAAGAGAAAAAAATCTGGAAACCAACCCTAGTATGGAAGCAACTTTAGAGCAAGAAAGTGCTTGGTCAGGGGCTACTCAAGGCAGCTTCTTACTTGCTATGACCTTAGGCAATACAGCTTTTATGGGATACCCTGTCAGCCTTGCTCTCGTGGGTCCACAATATTTTGCTTGGTCGTTATTTTACGATTTGATTGGCTCTACGATCGCGGCTTATTCTGTCGGGATCGCTCTTGCTAGCCGTTATGGCAGCATGTCTAGCGGTCAGAAGAAGCCCAATCCATTTGTGTCAATGGCTAAGACTCCTGCCTTATGGAGCTTGCCGATTGGGGTAGGCATGCGATTTGTTCCCTTGCCTACGATAATTTCGGGTGGCATGAGTACGATCGCATGGACAACTGTAACTTTGTCACTGGTAATGATTGGGATGCAACTAAGCCAGTTGAAGACCCTACGAAATGTTAAAAAAGCTCTTACTTGTATATCAATCAAGATGCTGCTTACACCACTTGTCGTCGGTACAGGACTAATGTTTTTTGGTGTGACTGGAGAGCCTCGAATGGCGATGGTTTTACAAATGGGAATGCCCCCAGCCTTTTCAACTCTAGTAATTGCCCAAGCTTACAACTTGGATCGAGACTTAACAGTTACTACTTTGGCTTTTGGTGTAGTTCTTTTACTCTTTACAATACCTATTTGGCTGTGGCTATTTTCTTAGAAAACTTAACCTGAAAAATATTTATGTTACCCGATCTTTGAATGAAAAATATTTGAATATATCAGCCATAATTATGTAGACTTACTGAGAAATTCTTGACAGAATTGATGAGATCAACATAGGAACACGCGATGTGCAACTAAAAGTCTGAAAGACCTGATTTCTCGTACTGCACTAATGAGGATTTTGAATTTTCGGTAGCTCAAACAACCATAGAGCAATAGCTCAAAAATAGTTGCACATCGCGTTAGGAACAAATAAAAATATGTCCAAACTACTGATCAGTACTTCGTCTTTTGATGTAAAAAGCAATCAGGTATTGCAGAGTCTCCAAGCTCAAGGTTTTGAAATTGTTTTAAACCCCTATGGTAGAAAGCTTAAAGAAACAGAAGTTTTAGAGCTTCTCACCAGTGATGTTGTTGGGATGATTGCTGGAGTTGAGCCTCTAACTCGGAATGTTTTAAACTCCTCTAAGTCTCTCAAGGTAATTTCGCGATGTGGAATTGGAACTGATAGTGTAGATTTAGTGGCAGCCGAGGAATTGGGTATTCCTGTACATATTACGCCTACCGCCCCTGTAATTGCTGTAGCAGAGTTGGCAGTGAGCCTGATTCTTTCTCTGTTGAGACGCACTACTGAAGCCGATCGCACTTTGCGTGACGGAAAGTGGAATCCTCTAATGGGGAAACTACTTGCCTCTCAAGTAGTAGGGCTGTTGGGCTATGGAAGAGTAGGCAATCGGGTAGGACAGATTTTGAAGGCTTTTGGGGCAAAAAGAGTCGCCTATGACATTTTTCGTGATGATTCGCTATTCGCGGATACAGTTTGTATCTCATCTTTAGATGAATTTATCGCACGTTCCAATGTAATTACGATTCATATTCCCTACAACAAAGACAATCATCATTTAATTAATCGCGACTTTATCAATAAGATGCAAGTAGGTAGTATTTTAATTAATACTTCTAGAGGGGGGCTAGTTGACGAACAAGCTTTATATGAAGCAATAGTTTCAGGACATTTGGCGGGCGCGGCGCTTGATGTGTTTGAAGAGGAACCATATTCTGGTCAACTGCGCACTTTGCCTCAAGTCATTTTAACTCCCCATATGGGTTCGTACGCGAAGGAAGCCAGAGGGCAGATGGAGCAGGAAGCTGCCCAAAATTTATTTAACAGCCTTGTAAATCTTGGTTTAGCTAAGTGAGCCAAAATACAATGACCGAAATCGTGACTAAAGGCATCCATGAAAATATCCCTAAGAGATATGATGCGATCGTGTTTGACTTTGATGGAGTCCTAGTTGAGTCTGTGGATGTCAAAACTCAAGCTTTTGGGGCTTTGTATGCAGAATATGGGGATCTCATTGTAGAGCAGGTGAAAGCCTATCATCTGCTTCATGGTGGAGTATCGCGATTTGAAAAATTTCGCTATTACCATGAGATTTTACTTGGTAAAGCCTTGACTAAAGAAGAGGAGGTGCGACTCGGCGACCAATTTTCACAATGTGTTGAAGATGCAGTGGTGGATGCAGTTTATGTGTCAGGAGCCTATGAACTTTTAGAAAGAAATTATCAGTCCATCCCTTTATTTGTGGCTTCAGGAACTCCCGATCAAGAGTTAAAACGTATTGTTTCGCGGCGAAACATGGCTCATTATTTTGTGTCAGTACATGGTTCCCCAGCCCTAAAAGGAGATATTATCCAAGATATTTTGTCGAAATATGATTTTGAACCCGATCGCGTATTAATGGTTGGCGATGCGATCGCTGATTATGAAGGTGCGATCGCTGCGGGTGTAAAATTTGTAGGCAGAGTGATGCAATATCCTGCAACTAATCCTTTCCCCGCAGGGACAATTGTTCTGCCAGACTTAGTTGAACTCGTCGTATAGGAGACAAGGTGTACCTCGCTTGGCGAGGTACACCTTGTCTCCGGAAGTTTCCAGTTTTGCTTTATTTTTTAATTTTAAAAATCTATGCGTCGTCGTCAGTTTAATCAGTTATCTCTATCTTTAGCAGGCTTGGGTTTGGCTGCCTGTAGTGATTCTGCCATCTTAAATTATCGGGCTCCAGAAAAAAGCTCCAAGTTTAGAGTTTGGTGGATTCAAAGCTTTTATCCTGCTGAAACAGAGGCCCTTTCACAAATTGTTGCCGAGTGGGAAAAAAAGAATAATACGAAGGTGGAAATCACTTTCTATAATGATGGATCGGTGAATCGTGATGCTGAAAATGCGCTTAATAATGGCAATCCTCCCGATATCTTATTTAGTAATACCGCTGAGTTTGCCCTCTATCCGAAATTAGCATGGCAAAATAAATTAGTAGATGTTTCGGATGTTGTAGAACCTGTTAAAAATTTATTTAGTCCGATCTCCCTTAAAGCCGTCGCCTATAAAAATAGTCAAAATCCTAATCCTGCATACTATGCCGTACCAATCGCTCAACTAGCTGCTGGCTTGCATTATTGGAGGGATATGCTGATAGATGTAGGGGTGAATGACACCAATATTCCTAAGGATTGGAATGGATTTTGGACATTTTGGGAAATGGCTCAAGACCGCGCTTCAGATAAAGGCAAAAAAGACATCTATGGGATCGGCTTGCCAATGTCCACAGAAGCTACAGATGTGATCTTCATGTTTGAGCAATTCCTCACGGCTTATGGAGTCCAGCTATTAGATGAGAATGGGCAACTAAAAGTTGATAATTCTCAAAATCGCCAAGGAATTATCGCCGCTTTGACAAAATATGCAGGCTTCTATAAGAGTAAGCACGTCCCCCCTAATGCTTTGCAATGGACAGATGCTGACAACAATCAGGTATTTCTTAGTCGGAACTCATTTATGACAGCAAACCCAGGATTGTCTATTCCAGCGTCCCAGCAGTTTGATCAAGAGGTCTACAACAAAAAACTAGTGACCACTGAATGGCCCCTTTCTCCAGACGGTAAGACTCTTAGCCATTTAGTAGCAGTAAAACAGGCGATTATATTTGCTGCCCCCAATGTTAAAGAAACTAAGGAGGATGTTGCGAAGGAACAAGCAAGGCAATCTCTTGCTAAAAGTCTGTTGTCCCACATTATTCAACCTGATAATTTACTTACCTATTTGAAAGGGGCAGGAGGAAGGTATTTCCCGACTATGCCAAAATTATTAGAAGATCCTTATTATAAGGATTCCAAAGACCCACATATTTTGGCAGCAACTAAGCAATTTCAGAATACTAGTTCTTTTTATACAGCCCAGAATCCAGCTTATTCAGAAGTGGGTGCTAAAAAAGTATGGGGACAAGCGATCAAGTCCGTAGCTTCAGGTAAAAATTCACCTGAACAAGCAGCTGATACTGCGATCGCCCAAATTAAAGCTATTTTCACTGAGTGGAAATAGTAGTAGTATCGATGAGTAAAGGCATACTCATTGTGAAATCTCTGCATCGTTGTTAGTTAAGTGAGTATAGAAGATGATCAACCTATTTAAGAAACGCCTGCTGCTGCAACTTGTGGCATATTTTTCGGTTCTGTCGATTGTCACAGTTTTAGTAGTCGCTGTAAGTGCCAACACTCGCAGTCGTGACGCTCTTAGAAAATCAGTGATTGACCGATTAGCAGTTGCCACATCGCTCAAAGAAGCACAGGTTAATCAATGGGTTGATAATCAACGCCGCGATGTAATTCTGATGACGCAGTTGCCAGATTTGATCGTCAATTCTGAAATAGCTTTTACAAAAGAGAAAGAATCTCCAGAATTTAAGGCGGCTGTTGACTCTCTGCAAAGGTTCATGGCGAATATATCCACAGTCAAACCAAACATTCGACAGATTTCGATCCTAACCAATAACGGGATTACAATTGTTTCCACAGATAAGCAAAAAGAAGGCAAATACCAACCGCTCGGAAATACCACTACTTATTTTACGCGCGACCAATCTCGGATCATTGTGCCAAACTTCTATATCTCGCCTATCACTGGCAAGGCCGCAATGACTTTTGCGGCTCCTCTAACTAATAAAGCGGGCGATCGAATTGGCGTAATAGCGGTTGACCTAGATCTCCAAGGAGTGGATGACATCATTCGCGAACGAACAGGACTAGGTAATAGCGGTGAGACATATTTGGTAGGGAGGCTAGCTACTAAGAATGTCCTAATTTCAGGGGCGGGAGTCGATAAGCAGGATCTTGCTAAAGATATAAAAAGTGACGGTATTTCTGATGCTGCTCTAGGAAAAGATGGGGAAGGTTTATATAAAAACTATAAGACTGTACCTGTTTTAGGAAGTTTCATTTGGATTGACAACCTCAATTTGGCGTTACTTGCAGAAATATCGCAGGCAGAGGCTTTTGAGCCCGCCGATCGCCTCGCTCGCGATATTTTACTAATCGGATTAAGCTCCGCAGGCATTTTGTTAACGGCAGTATACTTGATTGCTAGACGGATTTCTCAGCCAATTTTGGCGATTGCCGATGCAGCCAACCAAGTTTCTGGTGGTAACCTAGATTCGCAAGCACCTGTATTAACAGATGATGAAATTGGGATTTTGGCGATCGCGTTTAATCAAATGACATCGCAACTTAAAGCTTCAGGAGAACAGTTAGCTGATTACAGCCGTACTCTGGAGCAGAAAGTCGAACAGCGCACCAGTGAGATCAAGGCAATTATTGACAACATGGTTGATGGCTTGGTGGTGGTTAATGGTGAAGATCAGGTTACCCAATTTAATCCAGCGCTAGCAGGCATGATTGGGATTAGCAGTAAAGTGATTGCTAAGGCGCAGAGTTATAGAGAAATATTTAAATCTGAGGAAATCGCTAATCTCGTTACAAGTACTAGAGAGAATCCGAAACAAGTTTTTAGTGAAGAGTTTGCCCTACCCGATCGCCGTATTGGAAAAGCAGTAGCAACTTCAATCTTTGGAGAAGCAAATATTTCAGAAGAATCTCTATTAGAAACAAATTATTTAGGTACTGTAATTCTAATTCGTGATATTACTGCCGAGAAAGAAGTAGATCGAATGAAGACGGACTTCATCTCAACTGTATCCCATGAATTAAGAACGCCGCTTACATCTGTGTTAGGTTTTGCGAAATTGATTCAGAAAAAGCTAGATGAATCAATATTTCCACTTATTCAGACCGACGACAAAAAAGTCAATCGAAGTGTCCGTCAAGTTACTGAAAATATTGAGATCATCGTATCTGAGGGGACACGCCTCACCAAACTAATTAACGAAGTCCTAGATGTTGCCAAAATAGAAGCTGGTAAAATGCAATGGAATATGGAGCCATTAGCAATTAATGAAGTGATTGATCGTGCATTTTCGGCAACTTCAGCTCTCTTTGAGCAAAAAGGATTAATCCCAGTAAGAGAGATACAAGCCGATCTACCCGATATCCTTGGCGATAAAGATCGCTTGATTCAAGTTGTAATTAATTTGATCTCCAACGCGGTGAAGTTTACTGATCAGGGAAGTGTCACTTGTCGAGCTAAGCAAGATGATCAATCAATTATGGTCAGTGTCATCGATCAAGGAGTGGGAATTTCTGAATCGGATCAGCCTAAAGTGTTTGAGAAGTTCAAGCAGGTTGGGGATACTCTGACCGATAAACCACAAGGCACAGGGCTAGGACTACCAATTTCCAAAGAAATCATCGCTTATCATGGTGGGAAGATTTGGGTGGAGAGTGAAATTGGTAAGGGTAGTACATTCTCTTTCACACTTCCAATCAATCCAGAAAATGAGATTCCTGCAATTAATTTTGACATTTTGATTGAGCAACTCAAGAAAAGATCGGTTTCGCAAAGTCAAACGCAATCAGACGGTCAGAGTGTCATAGATGAACCCAAGAACATTTTAGTCATTGACGATGATGCGAGTATTCGCAACCTGCTGAGACAAGAGTTGGAAGCTAAAGGATATACTGTTCGTGAAGCTGGAAATGGACAAGAAGCGATTGTCAAAGTCCGTGAAAGTCGTCCCGATCTAATCACCCTTGATATTGTTATGGATGGTATTAGTGGCTATGATGTAGCAGCAATTCTCAAATCCGATCCTGCGACTTTGGATATTCCCATTATTATTGTCTCAGTATTAGATGACAAAGCTAAAGGTCGCCATCTAGGTATTGATAGTTATGTGACTAAACCTCTAGATATGGTGCTATTGCTGCGAGAAGTTGATATTCTTCTATCTAGTAAGGCTTCTACTGGCAAAAAGATTTTGGTAGTGGATGACAATTTTGTTTCTATTGATCTATTGATGGAAATGCTGCAAAACCAAGGCTTCTTACCATCTAAAATCAGTAATCAAGACGATTTACGAACCACTGTGATTGCTTCTCAGCCAGATGTAATCATTGCTAGTACCAAGCTAGCGGATCAAGTGCAATCTCTCCGTGCTGAGCAAGGTATGGAACATATTCGCTTTTTGTTAATTGCCGACCAATAAACAAGGGGCGCATAGCGCTCCTTGTTTATTGATGACATTTCTCGTAAAGAATCTCCCGTCTAGACATAAGTCGAACTTACCCCCTTTAATACCAAAAGACAAAATGGCGTAGCCATTTTGTCTTTTCAAAATCCTTACAGGGTTTGGGGTTTAATTCACGAAAGTGTAGTCACACTTTCGTGGATTGGTATAATCTCCCCTTGCAAAGGGGGAAAACTAGAAATCTTGTTCCCTCCCCTTTGCAAGGAGAGGGCTAGGGTGGGGTAAATTTTAAATGAGAAATTATCTAATGTAAGAAATGGCGAACGCCTGTAAATACCATAATCAAACCAAGCTCGTTAGCAGCTTTGATTGAATCAGAATCGCGCATACTTCCGCCTGGTTGCACGATCGCAATAATTCCTGCGGCTGCGGCAGTTCGTACAGAGTCGTCAAACGGGAAAAAGCCATCACTAGCTAGGAATGCTCCTTTCACCTTCTCGCCTGCTTGATCTAGGGCAATTTTGATTGAGCCAACACGATTCATTTGACCAGCGCCAATGCCAATTGTCGTGAATCCTTTAGTAATAGCGATCGCATTAGACTTGACATGGCGACTAATTTTCCAAGCAAAAATCAACTCCTGCAACTGTTCTGGGGTTGGCTGCTTTTCGGTCACAACTTTCCATGCATCAGGATTAACTACTTCATCATCAGACTTCTGGACTAGCATCCCTCCAGAGATCGTCTTCACTGTCTCATGGGAACCATGATTAAGATCAGATAGAACTAGCACCCGCAAATTTTGTTTTTTGCCTAAAATTGTTGCCACACTGGGCACACAGGCGGTCGCAACGACACATTCTAAAAATGTTTTATTTAAAAGTAGCGCAGTTTCTTCGTCAATCGGACGATTGAGTGCGACAATCCCCCCAAAAGCAGAAGTGGAATCTGCTTCAAAAGCCTTTTGATAAGCTTCGGCAATAGTCGGTGCGATCGCAACTCCACAAGGGTTGTTGTGCTTAATGATTACCGCACAGGGGAGATCGTCACTAAATTCAGCGATAATGCTCCGTGCTGCTTCTAGATCGAGCAAGTTATTGAAACTGAGTTCTTTCCCTTGCAGTTGTTGAGCAGCAGACCAACCTTTGGGCGTTGCACCAACTTGATACCATGTGGCGGGTTGATGGGGATTTTCGCCATAACGTAAAGGTTTAGGATTATTGCACAGCAAAGTATAGGAAGAAGAGAGGGTATTGGGCAAACCTTGTGCAACTTTCTGTTCCTTTTCTAAATACTCAGCGATCGCCTTGTCGTAGGACTGTGTATGTTGAAAAGCCGCGATCGCTAATTTTTTGCGAAACTCTAAGGTTGTTTCTCCATTATTTGCTTTTAGCTCATCCAGAAATTCTGGATATTGGCTAGGACTGGACAATACAGCGACATGATTATAATTCTTTGCCGAGGCGCGAATTAGAGTTGGGCCCCCAATATCGATATTCTCGATCGCATCTTCGAGGGTGACATTGGGCTTTGCGATCGTTTCTGTAAATGGATAGAGGTTAACCACCACAATCCGAATTGGTTGAATCTCATTGTCAGCTAGGTCTTGCTGGTGTTCAGGTAGTTCGAGTCTTGCGAGAATCCCACCATGAATTCGCGGATGCAGGGTTTTCACTCGTCCACCTAAAATCTCAGGTGCGCCTGTATAGTCGGAAACCTTGGTAACTTCAAGCTCAGCCGCTTTGAGTGCCTTGGCAGTTCCACCACTACTAATTAGTTGAAAGTTATAGGTGGTCGATAGTTCGCGGGCAAGGTCGAGTAGTCCTGTTTTGTCAGAGACACTCAAAAGCGCAAGGGGTTTCATAAAAAGCTCCATATTCGTTATTAGGAGGATGGCAACACAAAGTGTTGTCATCCTCCTGTACCATTTTATCGCATTATTAAAACCAAAAATTGTTTGGGCGGGCTTCGCCCACCCAAACAATTTTTGGTTTTAAGGAGTAATCACGATCGCTTCTTGCTCTGATGTCCATATAGGAAACTTTTGCATGACAAACTCAAACATTTCGCTAGTTTCATGCCACTTTAACCATTGTTGCAAGCGCTCATAAGAACTCGATAGGAACCAATCTATATCCACATAGGCGAACTGTCTTACAAAAGGGAAAATCGCAATATCAGCGAGAGTTTGACGATCGCTAACCAAAAAAACATGAGCTTCACTAGTTCGCGATCGCGACTGAAGTTGAAGTTCTAAAACTTGGAGAAATTCTTCTGCTTGTTGGCGATAGTCTTTCTGCGATTTTTCGGGGAATCGGTTTGGGTACTTATAGTGATCGAGCGCATGTTTAAACTTGCGATCATTTGTATCGATAAGCTGCTGTGCGATCGCTAGAGGCTGTTCTGGCAAGTTTTTCCAATTGAGTGGATCGTGCTGCTCTAGCGCCCAATTCATAATATCGAGACTTTCTTCTAAAACAAGAAAATCTTGCTTTATAAGATCTTGTCCAGTAAAAAACTGCATTACTGGCGTTGTTCCCTTTGGCGAAATATCGAGCATCTCTTGGGGTTTATTTTTTAAAGAAACTTCTCTAAGTTCATATCTAATGCCAGCATAAGCAAGAGCCATTCTTGCACGAATTGCATAGGGACAACGCCTGAAAGAATAGAGAATTGGAAGTCGCATATACCTAAACAAGAGATAATAATTAGCATATGTTATTACTTACATAACTCATGTTACGCAGATAGAAAAGTGAGAGATTTGACTGAGATAAAATAGGCTGAGAAAGTATACTGGAGAGAGATTAGAGAATAGTTGCTTCGTCAAAATGTAAGTAAGAGTGGCAAAAAGGA
>JBIKYZ010000384.1:0-4145 GCA_044354985.1 Pseudanabaena sp.
GGCTAAGTCAGTTAATCCTGACGAGCTAAATGTTGGTGATTATGTCGTGCATCGTAAGTATGGGATTGGCAAGTTTACGCGCTTTGAAACCATTGAAGTGAAGGGAGAAAAGCAACCGCATTACATCTTTGAATTTGCTGATGGTAAGACTGCCGTGGCGATCGCGCAGGAAAATGAGAAGATCCTCTCCCGCTATCGCAGTGCTTCTAATAAACCGCCCAAGTTAAACAGCATCGCCAATACAAAGGCATGGGATAACGCGCTAAGCAAATGCCAAAAGGAGATTTACAAGTTAGCAAGGGATTTACTTCAACTCTATGTCCGTCGTGCCAATTTAGTCGGTTATGCTTTTCCAACCGATACCGATTGGCAACAGGAGATGGAAGATTCTTTTCCCTATCAACTGACACCAGATCAGGTCAAGGCTGTTCAAGATGTGAAGCAAGACATGGAAAGCGATCGCCCAATGGATCGGCTGGTTTGCGGTGATGTCGGCTTTGGTAAAACGGAGGTGGCAGTAAGAGCGATTTTCAAAGCGGTTTGTGCGGGTAAGCAAGTGGCTCTGTTAGCTCCGACGACGATTCTGGCGCAGCAGCATTTTCATACCCTCCAAACTCGGTTTGCGGCTTATCCTTTCACGGTAGATATCGTGAATCGGTTTCGCCCTGCGAAGGAGCGCAAGCAGGTTTTACAAGAGGTTGCAGATGGTAAGGTACAAGTCATTGTCGGTACGCATCAACTTTTGTCTAAGGATGTGGAGTTTCATGATTTGGGTTTGCTGGTGATTGATGAGGAGCAACGCTTTGGGACTTTGCAGAAGGAGAAAATCAAGGCGATGAAGGGGGATGTGGATTTATTGACTTTGAGTGCAACGCCGATTCCGCGTACTCTCTATGCGGCTCTTTCTGGGGTGCGGGAAATGAGTGTGATTGCGACTCCTCCTCCCTCAAGGCGATCGATTCAAACCCATTTATCTGCTTACGATGCAGCTCTGGTGAAAACCGCGATTCGTCATGAGTTAGACCGTGGTGGTCAGGTGTTTTATGTTGTGCCGCGTATTGAGGGGATTGATGCGATCGCTGATTCTTTGCAAGCAATGTTACCGAATGTGAGATTAGCGATCGCCCATGGACAGATGCAGGAATCGGAGTTAGAGGCGGCGATGATTGCTTTTAATAACAATGAGGCGGATATTCTCCTCTGTACCACGATTATTGAGTCGGGTTTGGATATTCCGCGTGTGAATACAATTGTGATTGAGGATGCTCATAAGTTGGGTTTAGCGCAACTCTATCAATTGCGTGGTCGGGTTGGACGAGCGGGGATTCAGGCTCATGCTTATTTGCTGTATCCACCTAATCTTGAGTTGACGGATTCAGCGAAGAGAAGATTAGATGCAATTCAGGAATTTAGTCAGCTTGGTTCGGGTTATCAACTGGCGATGCGCGATATGGAGATTCGTGGGTTGGGGGATCTCTTGGGTGAGGAGCAGTCGGGTCAGGCGGATGTGATTGGTTTTGTGCTGTATATGGATTTACTTCAGGAATATCTCCATGAGTTACGGGGGAAGATTTTGCCTGAAGTTGCAGATACGGAGCTTCAGTTGCCGCGTTTGGTTGCGTTTATTCCTGATAGTTACATCGAAGACAATGAGACGAAGATTAATGCTTATTTGACTTTGGCGAAGGTGAAGACGAAGGAAGAGATTGTCAAGTTGGCTGCGGTTTGGGAGGGGCTGTATGGGGCTTTGCCTGAAGAAACGCAGGTATTGCTCAGGGTCATGGAATTGAAGTTGGTAGCGCGTAAGGTTGGAGTGTTTCGCATTTATGCTTCAGAGGATGGGCGCGATCTGTTTCTGGACTCGAAGCTTACGGATTCGCTTTGGGAGTTGCTTCATGCAAAAATTCCGATTGAGTTCTATTATCGCTTCTCTTTCGAGAAGGGCAAAATTAAGATTACGAGTCTGGCTCTCCTTCCTGGGGATAAGCAGGTGCATTTCTTGATTGAGTGGTTGGGCTGTTTTTTGAAGTGAGCTTGATATAAGTCTTACAAACTCAGCAAGCCAAATACCTGTTGAACTGTTAGTTCTAAATCAATCCCACTGAGAACAGGTAGTCGATCGCTATCTTTCAGTTCGATTACGCGGCGATCGCGTTAGTACTAAGCAATCGGCGATCGCTATTACTGTGAGTCGTGATTATTTTTATGTTTTTTGAATCATTCTTAAATATGCTAAATTAAAAATCAAGAATATGGTGAATAAATATGCTCAAATAGCAAAAAGTTTATCCTATGTTAGACCAGCCAAATGCCAGATACACAAGATCTCGTTAAACAGTACTTCATAGAAAAGTCTCGGCAGTTAGCTGCATTAGCTAATATGTCTATTTGTCAACACTCAGGCTTGATTGGCAGTCATCGCGAACAAATATATAGGCTTTATCTTCAAGAAATCCTCCCTAAAAAGTATGCCGTAGGGCGCGGGATGATCTATGGTAAGTCACATAAGAGTAAGGAAACCGATATTGTTATTTGGGATTCCTTAAACTATCCTAGCTTGCCAATGTCTGATCATTCATTCTTCTTTGCAGAGTCAGTGAGAGCAGTTATTGAATGTAAAAGTAAATGGAGCGATAAGGAGTTTGATAACGTTACAGATAAATGTAAGTCAATTAAATTAGTTGTTCCTCAAAAAAGTATTTCACTTAAAGATAAAATTTATCTTTTATATCAAGAGATTAATTCTTTAAAAAATAATAAGCCCCTTCCAGAAACATTAATTCATGCATATCACATAGGAACAACTGCAATCTTTATGCAAGGCGGAAATAAATTAGCTAATAAGAAAGAGTTAAAAAATTTTCTCGAAAAAAAGATTAATCTTGGGGGAAGATTTTTTATTTTTGATGATTTTCCAGATGTTATGCTTCTCCTTGAAATAGGAATAGTATCTATAAAATATTATCCTAAGGAATACGGTTTATTAAAATATGGTTGTTTAAAGTTTTTTAAACTTGGAGAAAATAGTTTACTGATATTTACTGAACACTTTCTCAAGATCTTAGATGAACGTTCAATTAATAATGAAGGAGATTTTTATTTTAGTGATTATTTCCACGTCCCTTTAGAGCCATATTTTGAGATTTCGTTTGAGGCAGGACGCAATGATGGATTATATTCGGTATAGAGAAGAAGCATATATTAGTGATCGCTAATAATGTGAGTCGTGATTTTTAGGCTAAAATTTCAGAGATCATTTTTGATTTTGTCAATTATGCTTGTCTTTTTCTGTCCAATCATAGTTAATGTTAACTAAGGGAGTGAATCCAGCATCAATAAGTGTCTTTTTCCATTCCACAAGTTTCATGTGAAAAATTATAGAATTAATGTCCGAGAGCTTTCCAATTGGATCTTTCCGTTTAAGAATCAGCCACAAACAAATTGTCTTTACGTTTATTACTTTCTCATCAATTACAATAGAGTCAGCATTGTTTTGAAGTATTTTCACAGTATTTATTGCCTGATCAATGACATACGAAAGTTTTTGTGGAGTACCTTTTTTGACAAAATACAAAGCACTTTCTTTATATAAATCCATTTTTTCAACTTTGTAGCGACCATCTAAGCTCACTAACTCTCGATCACAGTTTAGGAAGCCATCATTCACACGATCTTGGTTAAATTGTGCCTCATCAATTCCAGTATTGATATCAAAACTAGGATCATAATTTAGTTCGATTTTGTCAACTTCCTCTTCCAAAAAATCTACATATGATTGATTGAACTTGTGCCAAACTCCATCAATTAAACAATACCGCTCATCTTCCTTGATAAAATCTAGATAGAATTTTAGTGGCTTTGTATGATCTCTTCCATACTCACTGTGGACTTTTACTTTCAGGTTATTAATTTGCTCTTCAAGATTTATTCTATTGTTCCTCAAGAAATCAATCAATGACCTTATACTGAGTTCATTTAGACGAACAGCCTCATCACTTTTCCATTTTAAATAGAGGCTATCTTAGTGGTGCAGAAAAGCCTTAAAAGCGTTGACGCACATAGATTCTCATAATGAGACAGGAGATAGGGAAGGGGCAAAACATGAGATACTCAAGTTCCTCAACAAAAGTTCTCATGCAAATACC
>JBIKYZ010000137.1:0-13721 GCA_044354985.1 Pseudanabaena sp.
TAGCCATTCATAGCACGCTTGCTCATCTAGCAATTGGGTTAGGGGAAATTTGATCATCTTAATCTCTGAAAATTCAAAACGACTTACTCCTATTTTGCCATTTCACCTATTTACCCAGATGAGCCTAAAGGTTAAGTAAAAAAGGAGCAAAGCAATGTCAGTATTTCACTTCGGCGGATTTATCTTCAAGTTCTACGCTGGTTCGATCGCTGTTTTAGTTTTGGCAAATGCAGTCTCAACCCTTTAATTGTTCTCTTTTCTAAAAATGGATATTTTTCAAATCTTGATTTTTTCTTTTAAGTTTTTGGGTTGTGCGATCGCCATCTTTGTCGCCACCAACGCCGCTTACAGCTATTAAATTTTCTCCTTAAAAAATGTCAAAGTACCAAAACCAATGTGGTTAGGGTGCTTTTTTCTCGACAATGAGATTACAGTTTTATAGCTATATCGTGAATAACAACCAATAAAAAAAGCGGCGCAATGCACCGCTTTTTTTATTGGTTACAGGAATTGAAATTACTTAATGAAAAGCATTTCTTGGTAGGTAGGCAATGGCCATAGATCATCGGCTACTTCGCCTTCCAAAGCATCAACATAGCCACGGATTCCATCCATCAAAGGTCGTACAGTATGTGAAAGATACTGCATATGATCTTCAGTGGTAGCAAAATCGTGTTTTGCTAGTGCATCACTGAGCTTGCTAACTCCATCGATCGCAAGCTTAGTTAAAGAAGCAACTTTCTCAATGGTTTCCTTGTCGAAATCAACACCAATCTCCTTCAGACTCAGAGAAGTATTGCTAAGCTCAGCAAGATAGCGGGTTGCAGCAGGATAAATCAAGGTTTTCACCATGCTCACAACAAGCTTAGCTTCAACTTCAATCGAGAGAATGTACTGCTCAGCGTAAGTCTCAAAGCGGCTAGCCAGCTCAACAGGAGTTAAAACGCTCTCTCTGCTAAACAATTCTTCGATGTAAGATTCCTTGAGAACAGGTAATGCATCAGGGGTAGCGCGAAGATTGGCTAAGCCACGCTCTACAGCGAGTTTATGCCATTCTTCAGAATAGCCGTTACCATTGAAAATTACTGCGCCATGAAGTTCCATTACTTCTTTGAGAACTGAAGTAATTGCAGCATTCAAATCAGCACCCTTAGCCATTGCTCCTTCAAGCTTCTCAGCCATCCAGTCGAGAGACTCAGCAAGGATAGTATTCATTGCAACGAGAGGTCCAGCTACGGATTGATTAGAACCCACAGCGCGGAACTCAAAGCGATTACCAGTGAAAGCAAAAGGTGAAGTACGGTTGCGATCGCCTGGATCTTTTGGCAAGATTGGCAAGGTGTCAACGCCGATATTCATCGAACCTTTAGCAGATGAACTCTTCAGATCGCCTTTAAGAATTTGCTCAAATACATCCTCAAGTTGAGAACCTAGATACATCGAGATAATCGCAGGAGGAGCTTCGTTTGCACCTAAGCGGTGATCATTGCCAGCAGTTGCGACTACGGAGCGGAGCAGAGGACCATATTTGTGAACCCCACGAATGATCGCACCACAGAAGACCAAGAATTGAGCATTGGCGTGAGGTGTATCACCTGGATCAAGCAAGTTGCCTTGGGTAGAATTGCCAACTGACCAGTTAACATGCTTGCCAGAACCATTAATGCCTGCAAATGGTTTTTCATGGAGCAAGCACATAAAGCCATGTTTCTTTGCAGTGAAACGAAGTAGAGTCATGATCATTTGTTGGTGATCAGTCGCTACGTTAGCAGCTTCAAAAAATGGCGCAATTTCAAATTGTCCAGGAGCAACTTCGTTGTGGCGAGTTTTAGCAGGAATACCAAGGCGATACAAGCGCTCTTCAACATCTTGCATGAAGACTTGTACGCGCTCAGGGATTGCACCAAAATAATGGTCATCAAACTGCTGTCCCTTAGCTGAGGACTTCCCAAATAGGGTGCGCCCAGTTAGTAAAATGTCTGGACGAGCATTAGCAAAATTAGAATCTATCAAGAAATATTCTTGCTCAGCACCACAACTAGAGTTGAGGGGGGCAATATCCTTCTCACCCATCAGTTTTAAGACTTTGGTGGCAGCTTTGTTCATGGCTGCATTCGATCTCAACAATGGGGTCTTCTTGTCTAAAGCTTCACCAGTCCAAGAAACGAAGACTGTAGGAATACAGAGGGTGGAACCATTGTCGGTTTCCATAATGTAGGCAGGACTAGTCACATCCCAAGCTGTATAGCCACGAGCCTCAAAGGTAGAACGGATACCACCGTTGGGGAATGAGGAACCATCAGGTTCACCTTGTACAAGGACTTTACCAGCAAATTCGGTGATCGCCGAACCATCGCTCTGAACTGAGATAAAGCCATCATGCTTTTCAGCGGTAATGTTGGTCAAAGGATAAAAGACGTGGGCGTAGTACAATGCGCCTTTGGAAATTGCCCAATCTTTCATCGCTAAGGCGATCGCGTCAGCTACTGAGCTATCAAGAGTTTCACCAGTTAGAATCGTTTTCTTGATCGATTTGAAGACTGTCTTAGGAAGACATTCTTGCATCTTGCTCAGAGTAAACACATCGGTCGCCCACATTTCTTCCAAGCGCTTTGGTGCTTTCTTGGGCATTGGCTCGCGATTGGTGATCTGATAAATGGCTTGAATGCGTGACTCGTTTCCGCTCATGATTATTTTAAGGATTGATTATTGTCAGATTTGTACAATCATACTCAAGATATATTTATCAAATGGCTAAAAAAGATACCGAATTGATTGCCTATGATTGGTATATTAACGCACAAAATTTAATGCTGTAATGATTAAGTAGCTAGGCATAAATAATGTAAAAAACCAGAATCCTGTCGCGCCCGCGCAGCGGATGCGACAGGATTCTGGTTTTGGGTTTTACAGCAATTACCGATCAAACGAAACACAAGAAAATTTTTGAAAGTATTGCTTCACAACACTTTCAAAAATTTTCTTGGTTTGAGAGCAAAGCGTTGTAATTATGATTAGCTATTTACTGTGGTCAATATTGCTTGTGATGTACAAAAGATGATAAACGCGATCGCCATTGATTTTGGTAGTAGTAACACTGTGATTGCGCGATGGAATATTGCTACAAATCAGCCTGAAACCTTGATCTTTGCAAAGCTTAATCGTACTGCACCTCTAAATGGTCTTGTACCATCGTTGCTATATGTTCAGAATGCCCAAGCAGAAATAGTCGAAATTGGACAGCAGGTCATCGATCAAGGTAAAGATCGTCCCCAGCCCAGATTATTTAATCAAATCAAGCGGCGATTAGTTGCAAATGTAAATTATGTTCCTACACTTGATGGCGTTAAAATCACCCCTGAATGGTTAGGCAATCAGTTTTTGCGTGAACTGTCAAAGGAACTGCGATCGCAACAAATTTTTGCTTCAGAAATAATCTTGACCGCTCCAGTACAATCCTATGAGAAATATTTGCGCTGGCTGGAGGACTCTAGTACTGATATATTTGCACCCAATCTGCCAACAGTACAAATGCCTCGGATTCGGATTCTGGATGAACCAACTGCGGCAGCTCTTGGCTATGAGGAGATCGCTCCTAGTGCCTTAGTATTAGTAATCGATTTTGGTGGTGGCACATTAGATTTATCACTAGTGCGATTACCGAAGAGTGAAAACATTGCCAAATGGGGAGATCAAATCGGTGTCAATCGCAATGAATGGACAGAGCATAAAGCCGAGGTAATTACGAAGACAGGTTATACAATCGGTGGTGAAGATATTGATCAATGGTTAGTCCAAGATTATTTAGCAAGTCGGGAAGAAATTGCTGATACAAATGGAGTCGCGAATTTAAGCATTCTTAAGTTCTTGATGGAACGGATTAAAATCACACTTTCAGAAACAGAAATAGCTTCCGAAATCTTTTTTGATCTGGCAACACAATCTGCGATCGAGATTACCTATACTCGCCAACAATTAGAGAAGTTATTAGAGGCAAAAGGATTTTATCGGGTTATACAATTAGCGATCGATGAATTAATCAATCGCTCTTTTAACAAAGGAATTCTCAAAGGGGATATTAAACAGATTCTTTTAGTCGGTGGTTGTACGCTGATTCCATCGGTATGTTCATTTGTTGAAAATTATTTTAAGATGGGAAAAGTATATAGTCATAGACCATTTGAAGCGATCGCCCATGGCGCTTTGATGCTCAGTCAAGGTTTGATTCTTCAAGATTATCTATTTCATTCCTACGCCATTCGCTATTGGGATCGTACTGCGGAGCAGTGGAAATATCAGCAACTATTTCGACGAGGACAGGTCTATCCCACTCGCCGCCCTGTAGAGCTATTACTTAGAGCAACTCAACCAAATCAACCCGAAATCGCACTCACCATTGGCGAGATGGAAAGCCGTCCCATCGGTGCAGCAGAGATAAGTTTTGACGGCGATCGCATAGTCATGCAATTTGGGCAGAAAGCTAAAGATACTTTTAAACCATTACAAGAGGACGCTAATGGTGAAGGAATGCCACAGGCGATCGCTCTACTCGATCCTTTAGGTCAGCCAGATTGCGATCGGCTCAAAGTTTTATTTAGCATTAGCGATAAGCGCGAACTACTAGTAACTGCGATCGATTTACTCACTCAACGCCAATTATTAACAGATTATCCTGTCGCAAAGCTCCACTAATCATTTTTGGCGGCGCTTCGCGCCACCAAAAATGATCGTTAGAGTGCTAGCTCAAACAAAAAGCCTACACGACTGTCATAGATTAAAGGCGATCGCCGCCATTCGATTTTTGTACCCAATCGGAGATTCTTGGTAATTGCATAGCTAGTCGAGAGCGCAGTTGTACTCATTTCCAGATTGTTACTGGGAGAAGTAAAAGTGTGACTCAGCCGTAAATCCGAATTATTGGGGGACAAAACCAAAATCCCCAGCAGTCCCACATCTAGACCTGAGATTTGTGGACGATCTAGCTGATTGAATTGACGATATCCGACTATTGGCGAAACATTCCAATATGAGCCCAACGGTAAAACATAGTAACGAATATTTGCCTGCAACTCACTTTCTCGACCACTAAACTCTGTCTGATAGCTGCCACTTATCGTCAAAGGTGACTGTCCCACAAACAAATCCTCAACCCCAGCTTCAAACCCCAAAGAATTATTGCGCGAGGTAATACCAATCCTGATCTTTTTATTAAAACTAGGCGTATTATATATATCTTCTAAAAGATCTGGTGGTTTCTCAAGCCATCTTTGAAGTACAGGACTACTTTCGATCACTTGGCGATCAATTTCTAAATCATTGGCACGCCGTGATATTTTGGCATCGCCATAGACTGCGGTACTAATACTAAAGTAAGAAATTGCAGCTATCGCGATCGCCCAAGGTTTTGTCATAAATTTTGAGTTAACTATCGTAGTTTAAGTAAAGTGGACGCGCCTATAAATTAATTATGCACAGATCTTTACGTATTGAGTCTCTAGATTCAACCGCCAAAATACTTTTATAGCGAACCACAATAAAACTTTTGAAAGCTTTCAAAAGTTTTATTGGTTTAGGTGTGAGCGTAAAGCGCTGTAGGTCTACGACTATAGTCGCTGTAAAGCTGAGAAGTTTTTGATTATGCTAGTAAATATGCGGTGTAAAATCATTTAGGCAGTAAATGGAAATAAAAATGCGTAGGTCAGGTTGGTTTGTCGGTGGAATTCTGTTAAGTCTGTCTACTAGCCCTGCAACTTGGGCGTTAGACAAATCAGTTGATCGCCACGGCATAGATGCCCGCATTTTACAAAAAACACCCTATAACCTCACTGGCAAAGACGTATTTATTGGGCAAGTTGAGCTAAGTCGTCCTAGCCGTTTTGCTGTAGATAAAGTCTCCAATAAACTTTTGCAACTCGATCGCATCATAGTTCAACCCTACGAAGTCTTTTTTCGAGACGGTAAAGCTATCCCAAATCGCAATGTCGATGATCATTCCGCGCAAGTTGCCGCTGTGATCATTAGCCAACATAAAATTCGTCGCGGGGTCGCACCAAGTGCCAAGCTGCTATCTTCAGCTTATTCGCAACGCCGCCAAGATGGACAACCTGAAGCCTGCATCGCGGCTCAGCACGTTGCCCGTCAATACAACGGCACTGTTCGCGCTATTAATTTCAGCTTTGGGGAACTCCTCAGTGAAGACCCTCGCCCTAACGCCAAACTCGATGGCGATGCTTTATTAACTCTATGCGTTGATTGGATCGCTGCAACCTATAACACTTTACCGATCGTTGCTGGAAACCAAGGCAAAGGTGGTATTCCCATCCCCACGGATCTATATAACGGTTTTACAGTCGGATTTACCCGAGAGGTCGATGGGATATATCGTCAACTTGATCGCGGCAATCTAATTGATGAGCCATATCTCGATCACAATAGTAATGGCAAATATGATCAAGGTGAAGTCTTTAGCGATCTCAATAAAGATGGGAAATGGACATCAGGAGTCGAAAGTCCCATCGATGGTAGACGCTCAATGGCAATACTAGCTCCTGGGAATAACCTTAAACTACCGACCTTGCAAGGTAAATTTAAAAATGCCAACGGCTCCAGTTTTGCTACTCCCCATGTTGTTGGGACGATCGCGCTCCTACATGAATATGCTAATCGTCAAATCACAAGTGGCTACTGGAGTCTTGATGCGCGTCGTCATGAATTAATTAAAGCTGTGCTAATTAACTCTGCCGATAAGCTCAAAGATCTTGGCGATGGCAAAATTCTTGGTATGTCGAAGACTATTCTGGATGCTTTTGGCAAAACATGGATCGACACCGAAGCCTATTCTAGCCGTGAGACTCCCCTCAGTCGTAGTCTTGGGTCAGGTCAACTCAATGCCAATCGCGCTCTTCAGCAATATCAAGCAGGGCAACAATCTCCCAATAATGGCTCAGCTAATATCTCAGCAATCGGTTGGGATACCAATATTGTCGAAGTTGATAAATATCAAGAGTATGTTTTTAGTGATTCCTTAGTTGCCGATAGTTTTATTTCGGCAACTTTAACTTGGGATCGTCAAGTCAAACTCAATGACAAAAATGGTAACGGACTATTTGATATTGGCGAAGGGTTTAGTAATGAAAGCTTTAACAAAGTTGAGTTGTATTTGATGCGATCGCAAGATACTGATATTTCTCAAAACATATGGTCATCAGTCAGTCAAATTGACAATTTACAGCATATTTTTATAAAAATCCCGGTCACAGGCAAATACAAACTGAGAGTTGTATTTAAGTCTCCCCAAGCAAATATAGTCAGCCAGCGCTATGGCTTAGCTTGGTGGGCAAAATATCAAGATCGCTAGAAAGCATTCAAAAGGGCGATGCTATGTATCGTCTTTTTTAGATATGGTGATATACAAAGCAATTCACAAAAGTGTTGCCAACTTTTGTGATTTAAAAATGAAATCCAGTAAGTTTTTTAAGAACACAAAATAGCTACACCATCAGCAATTCTCATTATGAAATCAATTTTGGGTTTTGTTGCGCCGAAGGCGCAGCAAAACCCAAAATTGGTTTTGTTGAAAGTCCGCCAAATGCAGACTTTCAACAAAACCAATTTTTATAATGAGAATTACTGCTACGCCATTTTGTGTTTTGGAATTAAATCACGTTATCAATTAAGCTAAATAAGTTATGCCCCAAACATCTCGAAATTCATCGCAGCTACCTAAAAAATCCAAAAGATCTGGTTTTTGGCAAGAAACTGCTCAAACTGTAGGGTTAAGTATTGCTTTAGCATTTGGTGTTCGTGTTGCGGTTGCTCAGGCTTACTATTTACCTCCATCGGGTTCAATGGAGCCAACTTTGCAAAACTACGATCGCGTTATCGTTGATAAACTGAGCTATCGATTCCAAACACCACAACGCTTTGACATTGTGGTGTTTGAGCCAAATGAAGCAGTAATAAAAGGTTGTGGACTATCAGCCGAAAAGCAAAAAAGTTCGCTGATTAAGCGGGTGATTGGGCTGCCAGGCGATCGCGTGGAGATCAAGGAAGGCGTGACATACATCAATGGTCGGGCGCTATCAGAACCATATTTAGTCAAAGCCCCTGAATACGATTTACCTCTAACGACAGTGCCTGCTAATTCCTACTTTGCTCTAGGTGACAACCGCAATAATAGTTGTGATGGTCATATTTGGGGTTTTGTGCCAAAAGAAAACATCATCGGCAAAGCGACCCTAAGATATTGGCCACTAGACCACTTTGGCAATATTGATCGGAAAGACTAACTTGTTATGGATAAACAAGCTATGAAAGCACTCACAGCCGTAGATATCGATCGCATTGTCGAAATGGCATGGGAAGATCGCACCACCTTTGATACGATTTACGACCAATTTGGCATTTCTGAATCGGAAGTGATTAAAATCATGCGTAAGTCAATGAAACGTTCATCTTTTTTGATGTGGCGAGAAAGAGTAAGTGGTCGTAAAACTAAACACGCAAAGACTTCTGAGGCGCAAAGATTTCACTGTAGCCAACAAGATAAATTCAAATCTCGCTAAGCGTATTTTGTTCATTTGGGCAGAATAAGGTTTAGCATCTCTTGCCAATCTCGGTTAGCGCAATCAGCATCGATCAGAACTTATACCAAAACACAAAAAGGCTATGCCAATCTGTGTTTTAAAAAACCTTACGGTGTTTGTTTTTTTATTCCCATAAGTGTTGTCAAACTTTTGAGAATTGGTATTACTAAGAGTCGTCAGACTTTTGCAAATTGGAGTTAAATGTAGTATAGGAAGTGCTTAATCTTATTGCTAAATCAATTCGTAAGTAGACTGTTACCCCGTGAAGATCAATCTGCCCATCCCCCCTTCACCTCGTAATGAGAACGGGAAAATAGAAAGGGAAAAGGAAAATTTCTTATGAAGACTATTCAATGGATACGTTTGATTTTCTCCAGCATTTTTATTTTGCTTGGGTTGGTTTTTGGCACATATTTTTATATTAAAGAGCACCCGTCGGTTTCAGTCGTTCCCCAAGGCTGTATCGCCAGAATTTCTCACAAAAACAACATTACAGCTATTCCTTTTGACGATCCATAATGCCCACAGTAGCGATCGCTCTTCCGCAAATCCTACGACAGTTTGAGAGCAAGTCAACTCCAATAAATGCGTTAAAAGCATTGCTTGGCAGTACTTTCAATGCATTTATTGGTTAGGATTTGAGCGTAAAGTGCTAAACAAAACAAAAAAGCTATAGATGCCTACCTTTAGCAGGATTAATATTTTAAAATATTCTGTTACATTACTTAATATAAAGACATTCAAAGGTAAAAATAAGATGATTTTAAAGTTTATTGTACTTTTACTCACTGCTAAAGTTTCTCGCAAGTACAAAACAATCCCACAGGGGAAATAAAAACTGATACTTAAAGCATTGAGTTTCTCAATCCATAACTACCATTAACAACTGAAAGCCATTTTTATTCTGACCTTCTATGCCCCATTGAGATAAGAGGCTTTTAGTAGAATCAAATTAGATAGTTTGCAAAATTACTTCTTCGGGAATTGAAACCCAAATACTAAACTTATCAGCGTTACATGTAATTAATACAGCTATACCTAACTCCAAATCGCTTCTACATTCTGCGATCGCTTCGTTAAGAGAGTTACAGACTTTATGATCTACAAAGGTTTTGCCAAGAACTGTAATTGCTTTTTCGGTTCCAAAAATTGTGTTGATACCAATTAAGCGAACTTGATTTAGTGAACTAAAAAACATTGTTTTGACCTTAACTCGATACATACTAGTATCGCGCCCACTCATTATTTAGATTGCGATCGCAAATCTATGACAATGTGATCTTAAAGGAAAAAAATTGCGATCGAGGTCACATGTCTATAAAAATTAGTTAAAATCAAAATTTGTTGGGGCGGGCGAAGTAAAGCGCTCCTCAACAAATTTTGGTTTTAATTGCACAAGTTAATTAATTTTTATTCCTTACCTCTCAAGCCCATCGGCTGTCCCCAAATAATCTTTTCATGGGTATAAACGACCATCCCTGGTTTTGCGCCTTTAGGCTTGAAGACATATTTAGGAATAGTGCAGACCACAGGAACTTGATCACTTTGCCTAGCTCGGCTGTAATAGGCAGCATAATTTGCCGCAATTTGAAGATCTTGCTCGTCAGCGATCGCACCCGCAGGTAGACGCAACAACACATGGCTACCAGAGATTTCTTGAGCATGAAGCCAAAGATCATATTCTCCAGCGATACGAAAGGAAATTAAATCATTTTGGTAGTTGTTTCTCCCGACCCAAACTTCAAATCCATTAGGAGTCGTGAAGCGATGGCAGTCGGGAATCTCTTCTTGCTTGGTTCTATTGCTCTTATTTTTGCCGCCTTTGGTGTTAGTCTTTGTGCGCGGTGCATATTCAGCGGTGACTTTGAGATAACTCTGCTGAGCCAATTCTGCCCTAATTTCTTGTAAAGCAGGAAGCTCACTTTGCTCTAATAAACTAACAGCGGTAGAAACCTGTTCAAGATAGGCGATTTCCTGTTGTACAGATTCTAATAATGGCGCGATCGCAAAAGCCGCTCGTTTTTGTTTTTGATGTTTTTTATAAAAGGATTGAGCATTCTGAGCAGCATTAAGAGTGGGATCTAGAGGGATAATCACTGATGCTTCTGAATGAAAATCAATAAGTTTAATCTCTTTCATGCCGATTTCCCAGAGATGCAAATGCGCTATTAACAAATCTGCTTTATCTTTAAAATCATCGGCTTGAGTCGAGAGTTTAAGTCGGTCAAGAAATTCTGTTTCTTTAATATTTAATTTGGCTAACTGATTTTGAATCGCTTGGCTAATTTGTTGATGCAACTGCTGAAAGGCAACTTGTCCTGTTTGCTGGGAATAGTAGCGATCGCAAAAGTCGTTAACTGATAGCAAGAGTTTTAGATCCCCCCCAGCCCCCCTTAAAAAGGTGGGAGAATTATCTTCTTCCCACTTTTTAAGGGGGATTGAGGGGGATCTGTCGTGACTTAGGCTAGGGGTGAGGGAATATCCCTTGCCTTCTAAGTGTGGATAGAACTGCTTTTGCTCAATAGAAGTCAGCCATATTTGCCATGCTTGATATAGTGCCTCCCATTCAGAGCGAGTTAAATCAGCAACGTTTTTATCGCCATCTAAATCTGCGATCACTAATAGCGATCGCACTAAAGAAGAACTGACACCTCGATAATTGCTTAATAAATTGCGTTTAATTTCTTTAGGAATCAAGATTAAGCGATCGAGCCATGAGTCAAAGGATTCACTCAAACTGGGAATTGCTTCGAGTAATGCTGGTGGTAATTCATAGCGATCGCCTGTTTGGATCGGGCGAACTCGCGATTGTTTCTGGCTAACTTGATGCGCAGCAGTGACAATTTCACCATTTGCATTCACTAAAATTGCATTGCTATATTTGCCCATCACTTCTAAATACAGATGCCATTGCACCTCGTCATCGGGACGTTTAGCAAATTGCAAATCAATTACACGCTCCCAAGGGCTAGTAAGTCTTACCGAGACAAGTGCAAACCCTGCAACTTGGTGCAAAATTTGTTGACTAAAGGTGAAAGTATCAGGTTGTTTTGGCGGTGGTGCACTGAGATGCAATCTAGCAGCTTGCGGATGCCACGATAACAAGAGCCATTGCTTCTTTTCTAAAGTTCGTAATTGTAAATGAATCGTATGGCGATCGCTTTGATGTACCTGCTCTAACCTCGCAGGCACACAAGCTATGTTTAGCTCATGGGTCAAAGCTACAAGTGTTGTTAGATCAGCAGGTTGCATCGTTGTAATCTCATGTATCCATAAAAAAGAGTGGGCGCTTTGCGTCCACTCTTTGCTCATAACAAAGGGGGCGCTTTGCGTCCCTTTTGTTGATTTGATTATTTGTCAGGATCAATACGGGGGCGGATTTGTTCGGCTTCAGGGCAATCATCGGACACAGGAATATCGTGGGATGACATTCCTGTTTTGGTAAACGAAGATAGTCTTTGTGTCACAGCACCAATGCTCTCTAATCTGACCATTTCTTCCCAAGAGCAAACCTCGTCTTCATCCTCAGTCTCGTAACGAATTGTTACCACGTCACCTTCAATATCCAATATCTTGGCTCTTTCTAGCCAACGTCCCTGATCCCTCAGGTAAATCCAAACATCGCTCTTGGCTTCACAAAGTTGATATATTTTGCGATGTAGCATTCGCTTATGTCCTCAGGGTTACATAATTTTTAAGGTTAGAGCATACCTCAATAAGGTAAAAAAACTAACCATTATCATTGTAAACGACTATACAAGCATTTGAATTTTTTTAAACTTCAATTACTCTCTTCTCACCGAAAGAATAGGTGTTATAAAGTGAATAATTAGTGGTATGTGGAGAAGTCGCGCATCACTAAATTATTCCAAAACACAAAATGGCTTAACCATTTTGTGTTTTTAAAACCCTTACAGGATTTGGGCTTTGATTCAAAGAAGTGTTGTCACACTTTTGTAAATTGGTATTATTCACTTAGAAGGGATCATGAATAAAAATTTAGTTAAACTCAGTAAATTTGTTAGCCTTGTCTTGCGACACAAGCCTGAAGTAATTGGTTTAAAACTTGATGAAAATGGCTGGGCTGATGTCGATCGCTTCATCGAGTTAGCAAAACAAAATGGTAAAGATATCTCTAGAAGTGTTTTAGAAGAAATAGTTGAGACAAATAACAAACAACGATTTTCGTTTAATTCTGAAAAGTCTAAAATCCGAGCTAATCAAGGACACTCCATTGATATTGAGTTAGGTTTAACGCCAAAGCAACCGCCAAAACAGCTATTTCACGGTACAGCAACAAGATTTATTGAGTCAATTCGTCAAAAAGGATTGGTTGCAGGAAATCGACAACATGTGCATATGTCAAGTGATGAAACTACTGCTACTAATGTTGGTCAGAGACATGGCAAGCCTGTAGTTTTAAAAATTGATACAGCGGCAATGCATCACGATGGATTTTTATTCTTTTGCTCAGAAAATTTAGTATGGCTAACGGAGTTTGTATTGCCACAATATCTTGAATTTCCCAGTGAACACTGATTTAGTTATCTCAAGATTGGCTAGAATTTAATTCAAACCGCCATCGCTAAAAACTAGGCTTTCCTGACTTCCTGCTCTTTTCCTTCTTATATTGACTCCTTTTCCTCAATGGCTTAGCGCCGAAAGCATCATCAAAAAATGTTCCACATTGATTTCTATGCTTCTACTCTCGAATGGCTTTCTAGACTTTTGTCAGTCAATCAGCCATTACTGTTTATAAAGCAACGTAAGAGATAGCTATAGCAGGTTGTGTCAGAGATGGGTATAAATTCGCTAGTTGAGATACCAAAACTTTGCACCCTCGCCACGGTGCTCTGCTTGCGCTACTCCCAGTTCTTATCTGTGGTTTCCTATGATACTCAAGCCTATAGAGTGATTAATTTTTGTGACTTAGAAACGATAAATGAGTTTCGCTTAGTGATTATTATATGGTGTAAATTCAGCAATCATCATTCCCCACACAAAACTAAAAGGCTCATCTAGGTAAATAGGTGGAAGGAGGCATAAGAAGACGACGAAGGAAATCAAAATCAATCCAGCTAAGATTGTATGCCCACTCAAACATGGCTACATATAGATACAAATACTTTTTGCGAA
>JBIKYZ010000012.1:0-41292 GCA_044354985.1 Pseudanabaena sp.
TGTGCTACTCTTGGTTTAGTTTCGATGAAGCAATTACGTTCAAACTTTGTTTCAGTATACATTCTCAGACTCTTTTATCTAAATCAAATCTCTGGATTTTCTATCTGCGTAAGGTGAGTTAATAAAGAAATGGTTTCAGGCTCATCTTTCCAATTTTCTACAATTTCTATTAATGCATCTATTCGTGCATTATCGCTTTGATCATTGATAATTCTCTCTTTAAGCTGAAGAAATACGTCAGTCTGCTCTTTCGAGGTTTGAATTGTCATATATATTGCCCTGTCTACTTCTGTAAATTCTATTTTGTTTTAATGTTTGGGACTATCTTTAAAATGGGTCTGTTCAATTTCGCTAATTCCTTATTCGTAAAGTCCCTTAATTATTGACAGTGTTCTCTGTTAGCTATCTCTGTCAATAATTCCAATACTTAAAGTTTACCGCTGTAATTTTTGAATAATCGCTTTTAGTGCAGTTTTGCGAGGATTAGTTTCAAAATCATAGTATTTTCCCATAGGCTTCTTTCTGCACATCCTTTTCAGGCAGATGGATCACCTTTTTCAAGCAATCTTTAAAAAAGTCCTTACCAT
Organism: Pseudanabaena sp.; assembly: GCA_044354985.1. Lineage (GTDB taxonomy): Bacteria > Cyanobacteriota > Cyanobacteriia > Pseudanabaenales > Pseudanabaenaceae > Pseudanabaena. The sequence continues at coordinate 588 of JBIKYZ010000012.1, forward strand.
AGTCCTTTGCCGCATCCTGAGTCAGACTCTGCAAAATGGGATACACGACTACACCCGCCGCCTGTGTCACACCCCAAACAACTAACCAATCAATCATCGCCTCAAACTCCAAGGATATGACTCAGGGATCTTGCCAGCTAAAGCAAATTTTTAGATCCTGCTTTATGTGGTTATTGTATCAAATTAGCTAAAGTTTAGCTGAGATTTTTGCCTTGCCCAAATTCTGGCTATTGATGCATTTAACTAAGGCGAATGTATTTACAGACACAGTTAGGGGCTTTATTTAATTTATTTATAGAGTGATCCCAAAGAAATAGCTAAAAGATTACAAACAAATGCCCCGCATTCAGTAAATCGATGCAAGTATAGACAATATGTCAATCTGTCCTTATTTAGAAAATGAGCTACCAGTAAGCTCCACTTGATCCAAATGCACTTTATAGGAGCAGCAAGATAGGGCAACCTAATCATGAGAAAAAACAACTTAATTTCAGTAGTCGTCATCATTGGGCTGATTTTTGCAGCTAGCATTTGGTACGGGCGCAATAATGGCTTACTCCCAGTTGCCGCAGGTGACGAAGCAGTCTTATATGATGGACTTTTTAACACGATCTTAGGGATCGCCTTCGGATTTTTCCTCGTAGTAGAGGGCGTATTGATCTATTCGATTATCAAGTTTCGTCGCCGTAAAGGTGATGACACTGACGGCCCCGCCATTCACGAAAACTTAAGTATTGAGATCATCTGGACAGCGATCCCCACAGTTATCGTAATGTGGGTAGCGATTTATAGCTTTGATGTCTATACCGCCATGCAAGGAAATCAAGATCTTAGCGGTATGGCACATGGAGGGATGCATCAGACTGTAGCTAAGGGAGAAAAGGGTGGTATGCCAATGTCAAAAGCAACCCTCGCTTCTTCAAATAGTGACGCAGTATTAATGGCAGGTACTCTTCCTGCTGGTAGCGATGATGTCTTGGCTATCAACGTTAGCGCCATGCAATTTGCTTGGATTTTTAACTACACAGACGAAATTGCTACCGCTGAATTGCATGTTCCTGTTGGTAAAAAAATTCGTCTAAACATGAATGCCGTTGATGTCCTTCATGCCTTTTGGGTTCCGCAATTACGTATCAAACAAGACGTTATTCCTGGTCGCGAAACCTATCTAGAATTTACCCCTCGCGTCGTCGGTGAATATCCAGTAGTCTGTGCTGAGCTATGTGGTTCTTACCATGGCGGTATGCGCACCACGATGGTAATTGACACTCCTGAAGACTATTCAAAATGGTTAAAAGAGCAGCAAGAAATTGCTAGTAACGATCCCGATGCGATCGTGGCTTCCAGTCCAGCCTCTGTAACCCAGATGTCTGATCAAGAATACCTCGCTGGTAAAGTCGCTCAAGCTGGTGGAGATATGCACATGATGCATATGAGTCATTAAAGGCTGAATACGAATTACGAATTACGAATTATCAATTACGAATTACCAATTACTCTATGACCCAGACACTCATACCAACCCAAAGTTCGGGCGCGATGGGAGCCGAACCCCAAAAAACTCTTTGGTGGGAATTTTTCACCTTTAGCGTCGATCATAAAATCATCGGGATTCAGTATCTCGTCACTTCGTTTGTCTTTTATTTAGTAGGGGGACTGCTTGCCTCTGCTGTTCGAGTTGAGTTAGCAACCCCAGACTCTGATTTAGTCGATCCCGCTTTTTACAACAGTCTGTTCACCATGCATGGCACGGTCATGATCTTTTTATGGATCGTACCAGCAGTAACTGGAGGCTTTGGAAACTATCTGATCCCATTGATGATCGGAGCGCGGGACATGGCATTTCCGCGTTTGAATGCGATCGCATTTTGGCTGACGATTCCTGCGGGGATGTTGTTGATGAGCAGCTTCTTTTTTGGTCCCGCCTCGACAGGTTGGACTGCCTATCCGCCTTTAAGCATTTTGACCAATGAGCATGTTGGCCAAGTTATTTGGATTGGCAGCATTCTTTTAGTAGGGACTTCCTCGATTTTGGCGGCTGTGAATTTTATCGTCACGATCTGGTCGATGCGGATGCCTGGAATGGATCTGTTTAGTATGCCCCTATTCTGTTGGGCGATGATGGCAACATCAGTGCTAGCCCTATTAGCTACCCCTGTACTAGCAGGAGCTATGGTTTTACTAGGTTTTGACCTATTAATTGGCACAAACTTTTTTAACCCTACTGGTGGTGGCGATCCAGTTGTGTACCAACACTTATTCTGGTTCTATTCACACCCTGCCGTTTATGTAATGGTTTTGCCAGTATTTGGCATCATTTCTGAAGTTTTGCCTCCCCACAGCCGTAAGCCAATTTTTGGCTATAAGGCGATCGCCTATTCCAGCATGATGATTTGCTTTTTGGGCTTATTTGTATGGGCGCACCATATGTTTACCAGCGGCACACCTGATTGGTTGCGCGTATTCTTTATGGTGGTGACATTGCTCGTGTCTGTACCAACGGGAATCAAGGTATTTAGTTGGGTTGCTACGCTTTGGGGTGGGAAGTTGCGCTTAGAGAGTCCTTTGCTTTTTGCAATGGGCTTTATTTCTACTTTTTTGATTGGCGGTTTAAGTGGAGTGATGCTTGGTTCGACTCCAATCGATATCCATGTTCACGACACTTATTTTGTTGTGGCTCATTTCCACTATGTGTTGTTTGGCGGCAGTGTATTTGGCATTTACGCTGGGCTATATCATTGGTTCCCAAAAATGACTGGTCGCATGTTGAATGAGTTTTGGGGCAAGGTTCACTTTGTCTTGACATTCATTGGAATGCATTTAACCTTTGGTCCCATGCATATTCTTGGTTTGCAAGGAATGCCTCGCCGCGTCGCCCAGTACGATCCGCAATTTGCACCAATTAATGTGATCTGCACAATTGGCGCATTTGTTCTAGCAATTTCTACAGTTCCTTTTGTGATCAATGCCGTTTACAGCTGGTTTAAGGGCGAACAAGCTCCTGACAATCCTTGGAACGCTCTGACTATGGAATGGACAACTTCTTCGCCACCGATTCCCCATAACTGGGTTGGTGAACCTGTCTTATTGACTGGCCCCTATGACTACGGCGAAGAATATAAAGAAGCTCGCAATGAAGCCGCGATCGCAGCTTCACAAGCCCTAACTTAAGAAACCAATTAAGAATTGTTTTCTGTGGTCAAAAGCTGTAAGAGATCCCCCTCAATCCCCCTTAAAAAGGGGGAAGAATTTAATTCTCCCCCCTTTTTAAGGGGGGCTGGGGGGGATCGAGACAGTTTCTAAGCCCAACACCCCTTGTCTGTATTTATCCATTTATCCAAACATTTACCTATGCAAGGATCGATCGCTCCAGTTACTGACCCGACGCAAGATGATGCAATCCATGCTCATGCCGCCGAAGCGGGGCATTACGAACATCCCGATTTACGGGTTTTTGGCTTAATTGTCTTCCTTATTTCTGAAGGAATGCTATTTTTTGGCTTATTTGCCGCCTACTTAACCTTTCGTTCTGTGGCAACATCTTGGCCCCCAGAAGGTACGCCTGAACTCGAATTGCTACTACCAGGCATCAACACAATTATTCTAGTATCTAGCAGCTTTGTGATTCACCAAGCCGATCATGCGGTCAAAGAGAATAAGATCAAGGCTGCTCAGCTATGGTTTCTTGCCACCTTTATCATGGGTGCAATATTCATCGCTGGTCAAATCTATGAATACCAACATCTAGAGTTTGGTCTGACCACCAACCTGTTTGCTAGTACTTTTTATGTGTTAACAGGCTTTCATGGCTTGCACGTAATTATCGGCTTATCATTGATTGCAACTGTGTTAGTGCGATCGCTCAAAGCGGGACATTACAGCAATACTAGTCACTTCGGCATCGAGGCAGCCTCTGTATATTGGCACTTCGTCGATATTGTCTGGATTGTCTTATTTTTATTGCTCTATATTCTTTAGGCATAAAAAGAGAGGCTACGCAGCGCGTCGCCTCTCTTTTTATAGAAAATGGGTTGCATCGCAATCCATTTTTTGTTTTTATTTTTCAATCTTGAAAGATTTAATAAAGCGATCGACATCAGCAGCCGCAATTTTATCGGCAGCACCTAACGCAAATACTTGATATAAACGATTTCCTGCAAGACAAAATCTACCCTTCATCGATACATCCGTAGTCTGAACTTTGCCACTAGCTTCAAAATCACGGCAAGGAACATCTCCAAGCATGTACTCCTTCTCCGACTTAATTTCCCCCTTAAGATTTGCGACAGATCCTTTAACCGAATCTCCTAGTCCTTTTTGGACATCAGCAGGATTGGCGATTTTGTTTGGGAAGTCAGCATAGCCAATGAAATACCCTGAGTCACTAGCTTCAGCAATCACCATATTTAGCTTGATTGTGCCAACGTTAGTCTTCTGCTCTTGAGATTGCTCCTGCGGCTTGCTAGGCACTTCCACAGTAAATTTCCCAGCCGAAGATTTGTAATCTTGCCAACCATTAGCACTTGTTGTTGGTTCGGGCTTGTCGCCAGTTTTAACTTCTGGGGTTGTCCCATCTTTTGGCTTTTCTATGGGCTTTTCTGTGGCAGTAGCTGTAGGTAAAGCAGATTTAGTGGGAGTTGCATTATCGGCTACAGGAGTAGCTGTTGTGCAAGCACTGACTGCGAATAAGACTAAGCCAGCAGCAAGGGAAATATACTTTTTCATGTGCGATTAAGATACGACCTTCGATTAGGGAACAAGCTTGAAGCTCGTTAGATACTATATCGTGCCTTACAAGCGCATTAATAAAACTTAGAATTATGTATTCCCTGCTTTTGCAAATACATAATTCTAATCATCATCTGTTTCTAGATTTTGATGCTCACTCCGACGTGACTCTCTTCGATAGCGTTTCTTCAGTAATCTAGGCTCTTGCTGTTGTTTACCATCACTCGTATCTTTCACTTTGACCGAAGCATCAGCATTGGCTGTATTTTCTAGCTTTTGTTGATAAGAGATCGCCTCTTCTAAATAGGCTATGTAATGCTCATAGCGTTCCCAATCACCTCGAACCACACAATTTGGCTCGTCGCGACGATGTAAACAATCATTAAACTGACAACTTTCTCCTGAGGCTAATCTTTGCCTTGCTTCAGGAAAACAATCTGTTAATTCCTGAGGTGTGACGGTCAGGTTGGGTTGCATAAAACCTGGGGTATCAGCAAGATATCCCCCCGCAGGCAATGCAAAGAGCTCCACATGTCGAGTAGTGTGTTTCCCATGTCCTAAACGTTGAGAAACTTCACCAACGCGAACTTGTAAATTAGGAATTAGTAAATTTATTAGGCTAGATTTACCAACACCTGACTGTCCTGCTACGACGGTTACGCCAGTTTGTAAATGTTGAGCTAGCTCGTCAATGCCTTCACGGGTGTAGGTACTAATAGCGATCGGTGGATATCCCCAAGATCTCAGGCGATCGCACCACGATTGCCATATTTGCTCGCTGACTAAGTCGCGCTTATTTAAGCACAACAAAACATCAACCCCAGTACTTTCGGCTTTTACTAAAAAGCGACTGAGTTGATGTGGATCGAGGCTCGGTTCAGCTAGGGCAAAAACTAATAAAATGCGATCAACATTAGCTACAGTCGGGCGATCAAGCAAATTACGCCGTGGCTCCACTTCCGATATGGCTCCGCGTCCCCCTTGCCAGTCTGGTTCTTCGATAGTGATGCGATCGCCTACACAGATCTGCTGACCAATTTTTTTGAGTCGAGCGCGGCGGGTACAGAGTAGCTCATGGACAAGTTGACTAAATTTTTGACCAGATTCATCAAGCAACTCTAGACTGAAAGCTTGATCTAAAATCACGCGATAATAGTTGGCTTGTACAGCCAAGACTGTACCTGTTATAGCCAGCATGGGGTTGCTTGCATCATGCTTTTTGGACTGTCAAAGCAAAAAAGCGATCGCGCTCTTCGATGCCTTTTACCTGATGACCATCAGAAATAAGGCTATTAGGAACTTGCTCAATTGGTTCCCCCCCATCTAGCAATACTTCTAACAATTGTCCAGTCTCCAGCTTTTCAAGATGCAATTTTGCTCGCACAAAACTGAGCGGACAGGGAACGCCGCGTAAATCGATGGATTTGATAGCCTGAATGCACATATATCTTTGTCGTAAGCTTTAAAAGAATATTATATAAATAAACTTAAAAAAGCCTTGCTTTGCAAGGCTTTTTTAAGTTTATTCTTTATTTTTGGTTGCCAAATATACCGCCTAAGATGTCACCAATTCCACCCTTAGCTGCACTGCCAAGTTGCTTCTCTTTGAGTTTCTCAAGCACTTCGCGCTCTTCATTCCCGATTTTGGTCGGAATATCGATCTTGATTCTGATTAAATGATCACCGCGAGCGACAGGATTGCCTAACTTGGGAACACCCAAACCTTCTAGGGTCAAGACCGTATCAGATTGTGTACCTGCGGGAATCGTGAGCGGTTTCTTGCCATCAACAGTATTAATCGCAATTTTGTCACCCAGAATCGCTTGCAAATAGCTAATCTTGATTTCTGATAAAACGTTGATGCCTTCACGTTCAAACTCATTGTCTGCTTGAACAAACAAGTAAACATAAAGATCACCTGAGGGGCCACCGCGCTGTCCCGCATCACCTTCGCTAGATACCCGCAGTCTTGTGCCACTATCGACACCTGCGGGAATCGTGATTTTTAATTTTTTGGTAACTTGGTTTAGTCCTAGACCATTACAGCTTTCGCACTTATCCTCAATAGTTTGACCAGTGCCATTACAAGTCGGACAGGTAGAAACTTGCGTAAAGCTACCAAAGGGAGTACGGGTAGCACGGCGAACTTGACCAGTACCGCTGCAAGTGCCACAAGTGCGAGGGCGTGTACCTGGTTTTGCGCCACTGCCTGCACAAGTTCCACAAGTTTCGAGGTGAGAGATTTTGATTTGCTTCTCACCACCAAAAACGGCTTCACGGAATTCTAGTTTCAGATCAAAGCGCAAATCTTCACCACGAGTGGGACCACTGCGACGGCGAGCTTGCTGCTGCTGTCCTGTGTTAGAGAATCCGCTAAAGAAGCTCTCAAAGATATCGGCGAATCCGCCCATATCGCCCATGTCAGGTGATCCACCACCACCGCTTGAGACTCCAGCTTCTCCAAACCGATCATACCGCGCACGAGTTTCTGGTTCCGAGAGAACCTCATAAGCACGGTTAATTTCTTTAAATCGTTCATCTGCCCCCGCTTCTTTGTTGACATCGGGGTGATATTTTCGAGCTAAACGTCGATATGCTCGTTTGATTTCCTCTTTGTCAGTACTGCGATCGACTCCAAGGATTTCGTAATAATCACGCGCCATAGGGGGTTTCTCTGTCGCCTAAAGGATTCATAGACAATTATTCTAATTTAACGTAGCACTGATTGTTTGTTTATGGATACTCACAAGTAGTACGTTTTACCGCACATCTTTAGCTAATAGTTATTAGCCATTAGCTATTGGCTATTGAATTCCTTCCTAAGATTTTAGTTGTACAGCCTAAAAGCCAACAGCTAAAAGCTAAGAGCCAAAATCCAACAGCCAAAATCCAACAGCTATGGTCTAGTCTTTACACTTACATTTCCTTGATTTACCAAGGTTTGACAGGCGAGACGATAATTATTTGGTTTGTTTTTAAGCTTTTTTTCTTCAAATTCTGTCTTGGGCGAAAGGTTTTCAAGACCATCAACAATCTCAACTACACAGGTGGCGCATTGTCCATAACCATTACAGTTGGTGAGCTTCGCAACAAATTTATAGATGTCGATGTTGTTTTCGAGAGCTTTTATGCGAAGGTTAACGCCATCCATTGCGATCGCTTCTTTTCCTTCATTCACAAACGTAATGTTCGCCATAGCTGAGTGTTAATTGTTTGTTAATTTTTATTACACACTTATTATCTTACTTAAATGCATAAAGTCCATAATTTTTTTAAAAGCTTTGCTATGCAAGGCTTTTAAAAAAATTATGGACTTTATCAGAGAGTAAATCACTGTAAAATAACTTTTATGGCTATAAATCCTTCACGTTCAGATATCGAAGCGCTTTCTCATGATTTGCATAAGTTGGTTGATAATCTTGACGCAACCGAGCATGGAGAGCTAATTTACAATGCTTTAAAAGCGATCACCCAACTTAGTCAGACCGAGTCAGAGCGTCTAGATTGGAAAATCTTGACAGGTTCTTTACAGGATATGCAAAAAGCGATCGCTATGTTTTATCCTCATCGCTTTAATCGTAAAGTGAGTATCTTTGGCTCAGCGCGTACTTCAGCAAATGCACCTGAATATCGCCAAGCCTTTGAGTTTTCTGAAAAAATCACAAAACAAGGATTCATGGTGATTACTGGAGCCGGGGGCGGCATCATGGCAGCAGGAAATGAAGGCGCAGGAAATAATTCTTTCGGCTTAAATATTAGCCTGCCTTTTGAGCAATCGAGTAATGGATTTGTATCTGAGGCTTCGCGTTTAGTTAGGTTTCGTTATTTCTTTACGCGCAAACTTTATTTTATAAAAGAGAGTGACGCGATCGCGCTTTTTCCTGGAGGTTTCGGTACTCAGGATGAGTTTTTTGAATGTTTAACGCTCTGTCAGACAGGAAGAACAACGCCGCGCCCGATCGTCTTAATCGACAAGCAGGGTGGAGATTATTGGAATGACTGGGATGTATTTGTCCAGAATAATTTGCTCGAAAGAGGCTTGATTACCAAGGAAGACCGTAGTCTTTACAAAATTACTGATGATATTGATGAAGCTTGTCAATTTATTGCTTCTTTCTATAGTGTCTATCACTCTTGCCGATGGGTTGGGGATTTATTTGTAATTCGACTGCACATAGAAATTACTGACGAGCATCTTGATCGCCTCAATGATAATTTCAGCGATATTTTACTTAGTGGCAAAATCCAGCGTAGTTCGGCTCTACCGAAAGAAGCCAATGAGCCACATATTATCGACTTGCCTCGGCTCACAATGCATTTTAACCAGCATGGTTTTGGACGCTTGTATGAGTTAATTTCGGCAATTAATGACACTTGTGATAGTGGCAATCCTCTAATTTGTCATCCTGAACAACGTTAAACAAGTAGGAAGGCTTAATTAAATGTAGGATGCGTTAGTGAAACGTAACGCATCAATTGGTTGTCAATGATGGGTTACGCCATCGCTAACCCATCCTACGTTTAATTCCAACAAGTTACTTATTAAAGAAGCTAGCTTTTTTAATAAAAAAAATGTATTTAAAAAATTTCGATCGCTCCTTTAGCCCTTTGCAATGGCAAATCATCTTAACAACAGCACAGATTGCTCGGGATCTTAATTTACGGGCTTTTGCTGTTGGGGGAATTGTGCGCGATGCTATTGTTCTAGAGAATCACCCCTCACCGCCTTTGCATAAGGATCTAGACTTAGTTTTTGATGGGTCTGAAAAAGCAGGTATTAAAGTAGCTATCGCATTGCATGAGCTTTTTCCTGCGTCAAAATTACAAATCCATGAAAAATTTCAGACAGCAGCACTGAGCTGGCAAGATGCAGATCAAGACTTTGAACTGGACATGGCAACTGCACGGCGCGAGATTTATACCTATGCGGGAGCGAATCCACAAGTAATTGCGACGACTCTCGAAGATGATTTGTGGCGGCGCGATTTCACAGTCAATGCTTTAGCTATTGAGCTAGACCAGCAGTTGGGGATTAAAGGTCAAGTAATCGATCGCTTCAATGGGCTGGCAGATTTAGCCAATAAACAAGTACGCGCCATTCGTACAGGTAGCTTTGAGGAAGATCCGCGTCGGTTGTTTCGAGCTGTGCGGTTTGCCGTGCGACTGGATTTTGAGATCGCCACAGAAACCCATGCAGAAATCATGGCAACTACTGCAAGCGGAATCCATGATGCGATTGGCGGGGCGCGATTGCGATCGGAATTACTTTATACTCTTGCTGAGCCTAGGGCTGGAGGGATGTTTACACTTTTGCAAAAATTAGGTGCATTGAGATGTATTCATCCAGAGTTAACACTACCCGCAGATTTAGCTAATTCGTTTAAGCATCAATGGCGGCGATCACAATATTGGCTAAATTTACTTAAGCGATTAGAAATCAAAACTTATGCACCGCTGCAACTAGGCTTGGAATTATTGCTATCCTATTTACCAGATCAGATCGCTACTCAACTTGATTTGGGGTTAACACCTGAACAAAAAACAAGACAACAAAGATTAGCGAATTTACTATTGAATTTGGCAAATCCAACAAATTTTAGCTCAAAAAAATCAGATATTACTCAAGTTCTGCAACAATTTGACACTCCAACATTGATCTTGGCGGGAATAAAATGTAAACCTGCTTACCGACGAATTGTTTGGCAATATCTCAGCCAATGGCAATTGGTCAAATCTCCATTAACAGGTGCAGATCTCACGCAGCTTGGATATACAAAAGGTAAGCAAATGGGCGCAATAATACAAAGCCTAAGATTTGCCATGATTGATCGTGAAATTTATACCAAAGAAGATGCGATCGCTTATCTTCAAGCCCAAAACTAAAGGCGCGAAGCAACCTTTACTCTTAAACACTCTGAGGATTGCTATAAAATGTAATCAAAAGGTAATCAAAAGCTTTTAGCGCCAATCAGTACAAAAATTTAGGACAGGCACATCATGAGAGGCGGTATCCGCATCGGCAGCATTTCTGGCATTCCTCTATATATTGATTCATCATGGTTTCTCGTCCTCGGCTTTCTAGCTGTTTGGCTGAGTGCTGCCTATACGAAGCTATCGCCATCTTTTTCTCTCGGCTATGGAGCAATCACCGCCATACTTTTCTTCTTATCGATCATGTTCAATAAAATTGCCCATGCAATCATGTCGAAGGCTCGTGGCGTAGATATTAACGCGATTAACATTCAATTTATGGGTGGGGCAAGCTCGATTGAGCAGGAAGCTAAAGATCCTTTCTCTGTTTTTAGTATCGCCATCTCAGGGCCCCTAGTGAGCTTAGTTTTGAGTGTGCTCGGCTTTACAGCTGCTTGGCTAATTGCAGGGGATGTAATTTTCTCTAACAATCCTAAAACCATTGAGGCATTACCCGACAGTATTGGCAGTATGCGTACCATTTGGACAATGATTGCGCTGAATATTGCCAGAATCAATCTCATCTTTGGGGTGTTTAGCCTCATCCCAGCGCTACCCTTTGAAGGCGGTCATATACTCAAAGCGGCGGTTTGGAAACTGACAGGCGATCGCTTTGCAGGTATCCGATGGGCAGCGCGATCGGGGCAGTTTTGCGGGATTTTAACTATGATTTTGGGAGGCTTAGTCAGCTTCAGTGGTAGTCCTATTGGCGGTATTTTTCTGATCTTTATTGGATGGTTTCTATTTGGCAATGCAGGTGGCTATCTCTATCTCAATAATTTACAACAAGCTCTACTTGGTATTAATGCCGAAGCGGCGATGACCAGAGATTTCCGCCTAGTTGATTCCGAGATCTCACTGCGTGAATTTGCTGATAAATTTTTATTGATGGAAGAGAAAGACGCAAATCCTATTTACATTGCTTCCTCAAATGGTCGCGATCGCGGAATAATTTCGGCTGGAGCGATCCGCAATATTGACAGTAGTGAATGGCAATCAAAATCTTTGCAAGCTCTGATTAAACCCTTGGACGAAATTGATACTGTCGATCTCAAAACGCAAATTTCAACAGTTGTGAATCTCCTCGAGCAGAAACAATTGCGTTATGTCATTGTGCGATCGCCTGTTGGCTCGGTAGCTGGAGTCATCGATCATGGAGATATCATCAAGGCTCTAGATAGTAAACTTCTTTGGCGGATTCCTTCTGAATATGTCAAGCAGATTAAAGTTGACGGGAAATTTCCTGCAAACTTCCGTTTAGTTGAAATTTGTGAACAGTTAGAGACATCTAAGCAATAACACCAAATCAAGAAATGGCTACGCCATTTCTTGATTTAAAAAACCTTATTGGATTTATATCAAAGAACAAAATGGCTATGCCATTTGTTCTTTTAAAACCCTTTCTGGGCTTGTTTTTTATAGCAATGTAAGTTTTGCTGCACTTTCGTGAATTGGGATAAATCCTCCACATGGCAAGGCTATTTAGAGGATTGGTAACAAATAAAACTTTGGATGTGGGCTTTGTCCAAATCCAAAGTTTTATTTGTTAGAAGCTAACAGAATTTAAGTCTTCTGCAAAGTCTTCCAATGTGACAAAATCAGATGAAGATTTTGAACTTGAGCCGCTAAGAGTAATGGTCTCCATATTGCTCAATATTCGCTCTATGTTTGTTGCCCCAAAATCTGTTTTTATATGAAGAGCATCTTTGTCAATATCTTTTTTGTTGTTAATAGTTTCTGATTTCGCTTTAATCTGCTCTTCTTCATCCATCAGCTGCAAAAATTTATCTAGATTCTGCTTGGGAATCCTAGATTTAATAGACTCTATATCACCTTCTAATTTATTTAAGCCAGCTTTAACAGAGTCATCATTTGATGAGAAATTGCCAAACAAATCATCATCTGCATCTGTTGGCTTTGTTTGCTCACTTACTTGCTGAATAGACAAATTCTCAGTTTCACGATAACTATTTCCTGAATCTACATTCATAAAGTCATCAAATAGAGAATCTGAAAAATCAGAATTTTCAGTTATATCATTAACTATTTGAGTTGATTGAGAACTTGGTAATGGCGGTTCTGAGAAATCATCAAATAATGAATTGATAGTTAATGTTTGCGAATTAGATTCTGAGCCTAGATTAGTTATCACATCTTCAGAATTATCTTGCTCATCTTCTCCACTAGCATTGTTTAGCTGTATATCTAGAGAGGCATCAGTCATAGATTCAGGATTGCTTTCTGCCAAGTCCAAAGTAAGTCCTTGATGCGTGACTTCTGGCTCATTCTGATCTTGGGTAAGTTCCGCAGGTTCTAAAAATATCTTAGTAACTAGGCGGATTTTGGCTTTTTGCCATTGTTGTCCTGGCTGTAGTATCGATAGGTTAGTAATTACTTGATCGCCATGCTGATCAGTTTTACTGGATTCGGCGATCGTATCAAGCAAACTTCGTAAGTTGGGGTTAGAAGCGACAGATGCAAATAAGAAGCTTGGCTGGCTAATTACCTGAATTAATTCTGTGAGTGTAGTTAAACATCGCACAGTACCAACTTGTTCATCGGTAAAGCGGACAATGATGTCTTGGTATTCTTGCAAGTTTTGCTGGATTTGAGACAACTTCTGCACGAGGATGACTCCTTTGGGATTGCTGACAAGATTCACATTTTGACCTTGTTCGCTATTATTATTCTTGACAATCTGTGGAGTTGCTAAAGGCTGGGTAGGAGCATCATTGTTACCAAAATCGATTTCATCCTGCCAAGCTAGATACTGATTATCAGAGCGATAGGTCAGAATTTTGACTCGCTTGATTTGCTTGACCTGTAAAACGACCATGCCTCGTTGAATAATTGTCACAACCGCTTTTTGGTTGGGTATCTGAGAAGCTTGTAAGGATATTATTAGACATTCTGCTTCAAGTTTAGCTTCGGCATGGATGCCTTTAGATGCTAGCGAGCGATTGATCAAAGAGGCGATCGCATGAGGATCACCTTTCTTTGCTAAATCCATAACGCTTAGTTGTGTCATACCCTATTCCCAATTATCTACAAATTTCTCTAGCAACTATAGATGTACCTCACTATAGCGATTTTCAAGTCTTTGAAAATCGCTGAATCCCACTACTATGGGGATTCAATTTAAATGTAACTGACAATCTGACAAATTTACTGATTTAGAGATAAATTTTAGCGTAATACAATACGCACAAAATAGTGTCGCTATTTTGTACTCTTAAAACCCAGACTGGGTTTCCTTTTTAACATTCAAGAGTTATACCAATTCACAGAAGTGTTGTCACATAAAAACAAAAACCTGTAAGGGGTTTAAAAACACAAAATGGCGTAGCCATTTTGTGTTTTGGTATTAGCAACTCTTTCGAGAATTGACAATTATATAAGATGCTACATAATAAAAAGGGGGCGCTAATCGCCCCCTTTTTATTATGTAAATTTGCAGAATGCTATTTAGCAACTAATCTGATATCAAAATTTCAAGCAATTAATCTTCGTAAAGACGACACTCAGCTGCCTCAGGATTATCGTCACAATATACTTCTAGGGAGTTTTTACCCTTTGACTGCTTTTGGTGTGACGACTCAGCTTGTAACTCTTCAACTGCATCCCATGCAGCAGCACACTCCTTGGAGCCAGTACCGCTAACTTCGCAGGTTTCTCTGGCTTGTTTTAGTTCTTCTTGGATCTTCTCTGTAATATTGCTCATGTATTTCTTTAAACTATCTATAACTTAGATATTAACAGACTGAGGTTAGCTAGCCATCATGCGTCAGGAGTAGGAAACTGGTAGTAAGGGTTTAGCTAAGCCCTAGAGCCGATGGCAGCATTCCTGCAAGAATAATAAAGCCGATCCAGACGTTTTGACCAAAGGCTTTTTGATATAAATCGCTAGGAATTTCAGCTTGATTCAGTCTGTTATATTGCCATATCCATATTACTCCTGCCGTCAAGCAAGCAAAGTAGTGTGCGTAACCAAGTTGAATCTCCCAACCCAGCCAAAGCAAGCATCCAAGGGCGATCGCTAAAAATACGGCGATCGCAAATGTTACATATCTTCCAAAAAAGAGGGCACTAGAGTTAACCCCAACCTTGAGATCATCAGTGCGATCGCTCATGGCATAAATTGTGTCAAAGCCCATTGTCCATGCGATCACAGCTCCCCATAGCTCCCAAGCATGGCGATCCAGTCCGCCAGTAACTGCACTCCAAGGGATCAATACGGCAAACCCCCATGCGATCGACAGTACTAATTGTGGCACTGGAAAAAAGCGCTTGCAAGCAGGATAAATAGCGATTACAGGTACGGCAGCAAAGCATAACCCAAAGCTTAGAGGACTGAGGTATGTCGATAGTAAAAATGCGCATAGCCCCGCAACTAATAAAACTGCAATTCCCACTTGAATTGATAAAGAGCGATCAGCTAAGGGGCGATTTTTGGTGCGATCGACTTGCGGGTCAATATCGCGATCCCAAAGATCGTTAATTACACAACCTGCGGCACTAGTTGCCAAGCTCCCAAGGATCACCACACCCAATAAATCAAGAGGCGGTAATTGATGCTGGGTTTTGGCAGCCGCAACTGTTGCCCACAGAGCAGGCAACATCAAAATTAGTCTTCCTGCGGGTTTGTGCCAACGCAGAAGATGCACAACTTTTTTTAATGTTGATTCTTTATTGGTGATGCTCGTGGTCATAGTGAATGCTTATCAAGTCTTTTGGAGTAACTATAACAAATACAGTCGAAGAATAGGCAAAGTTGCTGATTACAAAGGTTTTCAGGGTTGTTACAGTAAGTTTGGGCAACGATTATCTCTGCACTTGCAAATTGCAAAAGAATGAGGTTTTGAGATGTGTTTAATTAAATCTATTTTCCAAAAATCTGTGGCGACTTTGCTATTAGGGCTTTCCCTACTAGTAAGTGCTGAAATAAAAGAGAACAAGGCGATCGCAGAGACTTTAAGGACTGGCTTAACCAATGAGCTAGCCAATGACAATACCTGTGATGGCACTGGGGGGATTCTTGCCTATGCAGAAACTAAAGACTATGCTCTTTACATTTGTGCTGATACCAAAGATATTTCTCAACCTCGTTACTATCGGAGTGTTAACAAAAATGGCACTAAGGGTGTAAAGCTCACCGCAAGAACCTACAACCCTAACCAAGGAAATTATTTCGAGTTTCATAATGGTGATTATGTATATATGCTGCAAATCCCATCTGAAAACATTAAAAATCCTGTATTAGCCGTGGAGTTTCCCGATGGCTCAGGATACGAGCAGAAGATCACGCGCTTTTTAATGAATGGTGAAGCGAGAGCTCCCATATCCACCAAATAATAAAAACAGCAATTTTTATTATAAAAAGCGGTTTTTGAAAGTCAACCGTAGGTTGACTTTCAAAAACCGCTTTTGGTGTTTCCAGCGCTAAAGGCGCTGGAAACACCAAAAGCGGTTTCATAATGAGAATTGCTGTAATAAAAAGCAGCGCTTCGCGCTGCTTTTTATTTTATGTTAGTATCTATAGCCTGTCGGGGAATTAGCTCAGTTGGTAGAGTGCTGCGATCGCACCGCAGAGGTCAGGGGTTCGAGCCTCCTATTCTCCATTTTTTAGTAGCAAGGGTAATCCTATGACTATTAGCCCTATATCTTCTACAAAATAAATCGCAGCATTATTCACAAATAATGCTGCGATTTCGACAATATACAGAGTTTGCGATCGCCTAAATCTTGGGAATCACAAAAGGTAAAATTTGGCTGCAATACAACGGCAATGAAAATTCGCAAAATCAATAACAGTGAACGTCTTGAAATTCTTAAGGGGGATTTGTATGCCTATTCGCGTTGGACTAATCAAGATTTGCCCCGATCTCATTTGACGGCGATCAATCCTGAGGAGGTTTTGGCAGCAGAAATCGATGGCAAAATTGTCGCGGCGTTGCAGTGTTTTAGTTTTCAGCAGTCGGTGCGTGGCAGTCTTAAAACGATGGGGGGCATCGGCGGTGTATGGACATATCCTGAATATCGTAATCGGGGTTGCGTGAAGGCTCTCATGAAAAGTGCATTTCTAGAAATGCGGATGCAAGGGATTTGCGTGAGTATGCTTACGCCATTTAAGGAGAGTTTTTATGAAGCCTTGGGCTATACGATCGCCAATGCCACTAATGAGATTAATATTCCAATTTCTTCTTTAGCAAGTTATTTGAAATTACCAAATGCAGCTAATTTGACCTGCGATCGCCTCGCTGCAACCGAAGCAAAGGATATTTTGGCTAATTTTCTATACGAGAACTTGCGATCGCAAACTCTTCAGCCCCACAGCCATGGTCTGGCAATTACTGATTTCACCTATGATCAATGGTGGCATCTGCACCGCCAAAAACTCTGTGTGGTGATCAAACGCGATCGCCAACCTGTTGCTATCGCAATCTATACGATCGATAGCAGTGGTAATTTGCCAATGCGTGATCGACAAATTGAAATTTCATCAATTTTTTGGGTAGATCTCGAATCACGCGATCGCCTATTGCAATTCTTTGCCAGTCATCGAGATCAAATTCACAGTCTGAAAATGCCTGTCCCATTAGGCGTAAACGTCCACACTTGGCTCAGCGATACAGGACGCTTAGATTCATCAATGACTGAGCCTTGGATGGTCAGAGCGATCGATATTGTTGGCGCTTTGCATGGCTTGCCGATTGTCTGTGAGTCATTTACCTTTGTTCTTAGCGATCCCTATTGTCATTGGAATGATGGCGTATTTGGAATTAGGGGTGATCTTCATGGCGATCGCGGTCAGCTTACAGTTAAACGCTATGGTAATGGCGATATGGCAAATCTTGCGATCGACTTTTGTGCGACGATCTCAGGTATGTCAGCTCTAATTTATGGTACTCAGACGATTTCTGAATTGTTACAAAAACAATGGATTACGGAAATCAATTCAGAAACTTGTGAACGATTAGAGAAATGCTTTACACCATGTCTGATTTATAATCCTTTTAAGTTCTGAACTAAGTTAAAGCAAGCTAGCCTAATGCTGGCTGGCTTGCTTTAACAAACCATAAAAGCATGAAAGAAAAACTCACTCGCAGTCAAGAACGAGTGCTACATCTCCTCCAACATCACGATCGCGCTGTATCAGCGCAAGATATTCATTCGGAGTTGCGCAATAGTGAAAACAGTGTGGGTCTAGCCACAGTATATCGATCGCTAGATACTCTCAAGCTACAAGGCTTAATCAAAGCTCTGACCTTACCAAATGGCGAAACAGTCTATAGCGTCACCCCAACCGATAGACATCATCTCAATTGCCTCAATTGCGGCAAGTCTTTACCTATTGACTCTTGCCCCATCCATGATTTGGGTAATCAACTAGCAAAAAAACATACTTTCCAAATCTACTATCACACTCTTGAATTTTTTGGACTGTGTAGTGAATGTCAACAGGAACCTCAATAAAACCCAAAACTGGATCGTCGGGCTTTGCTCGACGATCCAGTTTTGGGTTTTATAGGACTGCTTATCAGCTATTACAAATAAGCTATTACAAATAAGCTCATCCCGCAGAATCAGACCAAAACATAAAAAGACATTACCATTTTGAGTTTTAAAACCCTTACAGGTTTTTTTTATTTGTTTTTTAATTTACAGAAGTGTGGCAGCACTTTTGTGAATTGGTATTACCCTCACAAGCAATCGTTACAACTACAACACTTTGTGCTCAAATCCAAACTAAGATAAATTTTAAAAGCGTTGCGAAGCAACGCTTTTAAAATTTATCTTGTGGCTCTTTTGATAAATAATTGCTGTAAGCCTCAAGAAACTTTTGACTACAAAGTTGAGTAATGGGATTCGTGCAAAGTTATACAGAATAGATTTTTATATCGTTGTAACTTCAATCTTGTAGATCAATTCATAAGAGTGATGTTTATGGTAGCAACCCAAGAAGTATATTTGCCACGCAATTGCACCTTTAGCCCAACTGATTGGCAAGCGCTTGCACCCTTCTGGTATCCTGTTGCCTTCTCCCATGAAATCACAACCGAAAAACCCTATGGCACGCATCTATTAGATGAGCGCTTGGTGATCTATAGAGTTTCCGATGGTACGATTATCGTCGCCAAAGATCTATGCTTACATCGAGGCGCACCCCTAAGCTTGGGCTGGATTGAAAACGATCGCCTCGTTTGTCCTTACCACGGAGTGCAATATGACTGTAATGCTAAATGTGTTTACATTCCCGCCCAGCCCGAAGCAACAATTCCATCACGACTCAAGCTTAAGACATATCCAGTGATGGAACGCTATGGTTTAGTCTGGACAAGATTGGTAGACAATGGTTCAGTTCCATTTCCTGAATTAGCTGAATGGGAAGATCCAGATTATCTTCAGGTGCTACCCAATTCTGTGGATTTGGATGCATCCGCAGGGCGGCAGGTGGAAGGATTCTTAGATGTCAGTCATTTTGCCTTTATTCATGCTAAATCCTTTGGCGAAGCTGATAATCCAGAAGTTCCAGACTATACCATTGAGCAAACTAGCTCTGGATTCAGAGCTGACTATATCAGCTCTGTTAGTAACTATGCTCATGGCATGAAGCATTTAGCTCCACCAGATTTTTCGTGGCGCAGACTATTTGAACTATTTGTTCCTTTCACCGCCAAGTTAACTGTTTTCTTCCCGCATGGGAAACTGCATGTTCTCAATGCGGCTTCGCCAATCTCGGCGCGTAAAACTCGATTATTTGTGCCGATTTGTCGGAACTTCGATAAAGATGCTCCGCTACAAGACACCCTCGATTTTAATGATCAGGTGTTTTATGAGGACAAGGCGATCGTTGAGGAGCAATGGCCTGAAGATTTGCCTATTTGTCTCGCTGATGAGGTACATATTGCTGGTGATAAGAGTTCCATTACTTTCCGCAAACAACTTGTAGCTTTAGGTTTAGGTAAATCTTTTACGTCCTAGTTCGAGATCGCCATTTGTGTCATGCAGAACATGACACAAATGGCGAAAATGGTAAGAATCGCTTTTCGATTCTTACCATTTTCAGGCGTGAGATCGCATCAATGAGCGGATTTACTTGAATAAGGTAATGACGAGTGGTGAACAATAATGCGTAGTTTACCGTTATCATCTTTAAAGAATTGCCAAGTCTTGTCTACAGTAACGACATTGCCATCTTTATCGGTAAAAGTCACGTTGCCCATAGTAGTAGCCGTATTGCCAGAAATAAAGATTGCTGCATTCTTAATCTCTACTTTTCGCCAACTCTTCAAGGCAAAACCCTTATCCATTGGAAATGCAGAATCACCCCCGACAAAATAGGATAAAGCTCCTGCACGAGTAGAGCGGAATGTCTGGGGAGCCGAAGCGAGTGTTGGCTTGAAAAGAACAGAGCCAAATTGATAACCATAGAGTTCGTCAATTACCTTTCCAGCTAATGCTTTAGCAGCATCTTTTCCCTCAGTATCATATGTCGTGGAAATAGATACCAATGCGCCCCCCCAAGCTTCTTGGGCTGCTAAAACCTCGCTTTCAGTAATTGCTCTGTTTACAATAGTTGTCTTCAGGCTTGAAGGAGCTATTGTGCTACTAGGTTTTGCAACAGCTGTCTGGACTACTAATAGAGTCTCAGAAGCAAATATAACTGTAGCAAACAATGCTGAAATGCTAGTCTTCCAAAATTTCATAATTGTTATAGTTTGGGAATATTACCTAGCCCACATTCATCATGAGTAAATATACTTAATTAAAATCCTCCAGCAGGTTATTTTGCCAAAATTTGATGTGACAAAAAATAGCTGAAATTTTTTTTCAGTATACGTTATGGGCTTTTTACTCTTTATGGAGAATTTAACAGCATCTAGACTCAAGTCCGACCATGCTATTGAGAACAATATCAATAAGTTCGGATTTCCCATCACTTGAGGTCTGAAAGCAAAATGTAGAAATAGCTATAAGCTATTCCCTGACTTGCTCATAGAAAATAAAAAACTTCAAAATACCCTGCTGAATGTAGGCTCTAGCTAATCATCTCATAAACGCTGCTCTTAAAACTGCAAAATACGCTTAATAGTCTATATTTGTTACCACAGCGATATTCTCTGCAACACCAATTTATAAAAATATCGCTTATGCCCGTAAGCTTTGAGGATTAATTCCAGTTTTAATTGCTGTTAAAACCCCGATCGCTTCCCAATAATTTTCAACTTGAATACCTTTTAAGCCCAACATTTCAGGCGTAACATTCAGCGCTGTTTGATTTTCTCTAACAAAAATAGTCTGCACATGGGGAAGTGGATTAAGTGCTAGTAAACCTGCGCCGCCACAGGCACTATAGGGAGTGACGATCGCATCAATACAATCAGCCGTAAAATCACCAGCATTAAGTAAATCTGGCGATGTAATGATTTTTGGAGCGCGGCTCAAGCCAACCAATACACAAGGCAAAAACGTATAACCTAATTCTTCGGCAGCAGCGCGAGGCGAAACGCTCGGATCTAGTGGCAATGGTTGCAAAGCAGGAGCATGGGCGCAGGGAATGGCAAACTCTCGCACGATCGCATGACTAATCACCGCTTCGGCTCCCGCAAGAGCGTCCACACCTTTACCTTGGCGATAGTTTTGTAACGCCTCGCTATCTGAGTCATCAGGAAATCTTGCCACCACTGCGATCGCTTCGACTTTAGAGACTTTAATTAATTTTTCGGCGGCTCTGAGTAAGCTATCGAGATTCGCGATCGTTCCCCATGTCGCACCCGAATCTCCCGATCGCAGTTCTACACCGAGAGGCTGATCGGTAACGAGAATATCAGTAATATTTAAACCTAACGTAGCTTGAGCAGCTGTGATCGCTTGACGATGACGCAATTCTAAATCTGGCTCCATACTGCGATCGAGAATTACGCCAATTCGATTAGCTCGTACAGGACGCAAACCCCATTCCCCCTTTGCCATGCGATCGATCGCATAACCTTCCACATATAAAACATTGGGCATCGACCAATATAAACTCGCGCCGTTTAAGACATTGGGATGCGTAATTACGTTATCGGCTATTGATGCGATCGCTCTCGCCACTGGCAAGGCATCCCCCGCATAACCACCAATAGCAGCATTAATGCCTGTGGGCACAAGCAGCAAAACATTAAATGTCATGAACCTAAGTAAGCCTCTAAAACTTTAGGATCACTTTGAACTTCAGAGGGTGAGCCATCGGCGAGATTGTGACCTTCGGCTAAGACCCAGACGCGATCGCACAGAGACATAATCACATCCATATTATGCTCGATGATCAAAAAGCTCATTCCCTCTTGATTCCATTTGTGAATGTAGCTGCAAATCTCCTCAATCAAAGCAGGATTTACCCCCGCCGCAGGTTCATCGAGCAAAATCAATTTAGGGTCAGTCATCAAAGCGCGAGCAATTTCTAATAATTTGCGCTGTCCACCCGATAGACAACCTGCAAAATCATCTTCCATTCTAATTAAGCCCACAGACTCAAGAATATGTCTGGCTTTTTCGCGGTTCTCTCGCTCTTGAACAGCAAT
Organism: Pseudanabaena sp.; assembly: GCA_044354985.1. GTDB lineage: Bacteria > Cyanobacteriota > Cyanobacteriia > Pseudanabaenales > Pseudanabaenaceae > Pseudanabaena. The sequence goes on from JBIKYZ010000012.1 coordinate 22,853, forward strand.
TTTTTGTCCTTGAAACCAAGTGTTCCAAAACTTTTCGCCCACCTGATCTTGAGCGGCTAGCAACATATTTTCTAGCACTGATAACCGCGACAACACACGCGGCACTTGAAAGGTGCGGATCATGCCAAGTTTAGCGATCGCATGGGGTGGTTTGCCTTGGATGGGCATTCCATTAAACTGCACCGTACCGCGATCGGGCTTAAGGAAGTTGGAGAGCAGTCCAAAAAATGTAGTTTTTCCTGCACCGTTTGGGCCAATTAGCCCTGTGATACTTCCCGCAGGTACTTCGATTTGAGCGTTACTGACAGCATGAATGCCACCAAAAGATTTAGAGATGTTTTCAGCTTTGAGAATTGGCGCTAGGGACATAGAAAATTAGAGCTTGGTTTAATTAGTGATTATTCAGGTTAGCTTTTGGCTTTTGTCCCTTTTTTGTGGATAGTTTTTGCAGTTTTAGGATTTGTTTTGCGGTTAGCCCAGTTAACTGAGCTACCAAATCTGGAGACATATTAGATCGCAGCATGTTTAGGGCTATTTGATTAGCAGCTTCAACCTTGCCTTTAGCTAAACCCTTAGCTAAACCTTCAGCTTTTCCTTTAGTTAAGCCTTCGCGCAAAATTTCTTGATAAACTACTGACTCTTCCATGATTTCACTCCTAAGTAATCGTTGAATTACTTCATGATCTAATGCTAGCCCAGAAATAATTGCTGTGGCAGCAGTGACATTACTTTTAACTTTTCGATCTTCAATATTGTCAATTAATTTGGCAACTTCTCGTAAGGTTTCGCTGGGATTACCTGTTTTTGTTAAAACTGCCAGAGGCAAAAGTCCTTGATACTGTTGAAAAGTCTCTGTAGGTTGCTCCCACAGTCGAATTACATTAAATTCATGATTTAGCTTGTTTGTTTTAAAGTTGGTTTGATACGCAAGTGTTGATTTTGTTGACCTTAGGTAGATTACGGTTTGATGAATTTCTTGGGTAGGATATTTACCGTAAAGCCTCAAATAGTAATTTGCCATCCGATAAGCCATCGTGTCATCGGTTTTGGTTTGAAACTCCAGATGCACAATGACTTCTGAGGATTCTAGAAGAATAACTGAATCGGCACGAATCGGATCGACTGAGAGTTCTGATGGTTCGAGTTTGGTTAGGGCGATCGGTTTCCCCAGCAGCCAAGTAGCAAAGTCGGTGGGAAAATTTTCAACTAAAAATTTGCATGTATTATCGTACATCTATCGGGTTAGTGGCGTAACTCTACCTACTTTTGATTCTTGAATTGAGTTCAGAAGATGCTTTGCATTGACTGGATTTGACAATAAATACAGGGTTTCTTGCCATGATGAAAATTCGTCTAGCGAAATTAAACTTATCGATGATTTAGTAAAGTCAAAATAAAGCAAACAAATAGAAGCCCAATAAAAAAATTAGATGGACTAAGACCAAGGCTTAACATTATGCCTCCAACCACAGCAAAAAAAATGATTAAGAATATAATAGTGAGAATAATATCTTTATCCATATAAGTCAGTTTCCAATATTGTCTATTAAGTTTATGTGCCAGAAATTTCAATCAAACGCCTTATTTTCATCCTCCATTGATGTTTCCACATTTCATAAAACTTGTTCAACTTGTCAGTATCTCTATCTAGAGTACTGAAGTAACTTTGATAAGCCTCATTTATTTTTTCAACATACTTGCGAGCATGAATAGTCATTATTTGACCATCAAATATAATTGGTTCATTTGACGCTTCTGATGAAATCAATATATTGTAAGCATCGTCATCGTCTTTGAGAAAACCTTGATGAGCAAACCCACATCGGACACCTTTATACAGAAGATTTCGAGCGCCTTCATTATTTTGTAATAATGAGAAAATTTCGTCAGCTTGATTTTTAAAGAAGTCACCAGATTCTCTTGTACTAGGTTTTCTACCTAACATGTAGCATCTTAATGCTTCAATTAGAGGTGTTACAATGTGAACAGCTACAACTGACGAATTGGCTTCATCAACAAGTTTAAGAGCTTGATCGAAAAACCATCCCTGCATCCGATCTTCAAAAATTAATCTAGAGCCATTTTTATCTTGGCAATCAAATTTAAATTCTTCTTTATTAAGAACCTCATTAAAAGAGAAAACTTTTCCACTTATTGGGTCTAGCAAATACTTGGGACTCACTCTAATTCTTTTCTTATTCATTCGATTTGTGGAAAAACACTTATTTATTAGGTATCTATTACTACCGTCAACATGCATCTGGACTAGATTATACTTTAGATAATCACCCTATTGTGTAGTAACTACCATGCAAGTTAAAGATCTCACAATTGAAGAACTAAAAGCTGTGATTCGTGAAACTGTCATCGAATCCTTAGAAGACCTTTTGCCAGATCCAGATGCAGGAAAAACAGTCAAAGAGCAGTTTCAGCAAGAGCTATTAGCAATTCGCCAACGAAGAAACGCGGGAACTAAAAATATCTCAGCAGACGAAGTTAAGCAAAGATTGGGGTTAACTAGCTGATGAGCTATCTGGTTGAATACGCTCCAGAGTCATTTGTGGACTTGGAAAAATCAACTCCAACAATACGCGATCGCATTATTAAAAAAATCGATTGGTTAGCCGATAACTTTGATGAAATTGTGCCTCAGTCATTGGCGGCTAACTTATCAGGTTTTTATAAATTGCGAGTTGGTGATTATCGGGTAATTTATGAATTTGACCGAGAGGAAAGAGTGATCTTTATTGCCAGAATTAGGCATCGCAGAGAAGTTTACGACTAACAAAAAATGCATAGATTTTTGGTTTGTGTAATTTGGGCAGTTGCCTCATCTACACTAACTTTTAAACTGACATAGCTTGCACAGGCGCTGCGATCGCATTAACTACAGGTAACTCACAACGATCTTGATACACGCTTAAATCAAACCAGAAGGTACTACCAACACCAACCTCACTCTTGATATGAATCTCACTGTGATGTTTTTCAATGATATTACGCACAATCGATAGACCAAGTCCCGTCCCTTCGAGAGTATGCACTTTATCTTCTACACGATAAAAACGATCAAAAATGCGATCGCAATCTTCGGGAGGAATGCCATAACCCGTATCCTCAACCTCGACCCGCACATAATTGACGACACGATGAGGTTGAGTAGTAGTTTGATCTTGCCAAGGATAGATCCGAATCGTGACCTTGCCGCCAGTTTCGGTGAACTTTAAAGCATTCCCAACTAAGTTGTATAAAACCTGCAAAATCAAATCATAATTCCCCCAAATCCTTTCGAGGTTGGGCGAAATTTCATGCAATAGCTCAACACCCTTAGAAGAAGCATTGAGCTTGTAAGTCCGCACCGTTTGCTCAATCGTCTCAGATAAGTCGATCGCCGTGAAATGATATTGACGACCTGACTCTAAGCGAGATAGATCCAACACATCATTCACAAGGCGTGTCAGGCGATCGGTTTCATTATTGGCTGTACCGAGAAATTCTTTCTTCTGATCATCACTCAGTTCATCACCATATTCGTGCAAAGTTTCAATAAAAGACTTGATATTAAACAAAGGTGTGCGTAATTCATGGCTAACATTGCTAATAAATCGACTCTGCGCCGCATTTAGCTCCACCTCACGGGTGATGTCCTGAATCGTAATTGCAATCCCCTTAATCGCATTGCTGGAACTTAGAACACTCGTAATCCAAATCCTAAAAGCATGGGCAAGAACTGAGTCGCCCTTCTCACCAGAAGCCATAATCCGAAATTCGCCGCCCTCGCGATCGCCTGTGGCAATTTGCATGAGCGATCGCCCTAAATCAGCGCTGAGGCGATCTGGCAAAATGTTCAAAATACTTTTACCTTGCCATGCATTTTTCTCTAAATCCTGATCCCACCCCATAATTTTGATCGCCGCAGGATTGGCAAGCACGATCCGCATATCCGAGTCGAGTAACAATGCGCCATCTGCGATCGTCGATACTAGAGTTTCCAGCTTTGCTTTTTCAGCAGTCAACTCTTCGATATTTTGCTCTTCGTATTTTTTCAGACGTTGCGCCATCTCATTAAAGCTACGGATTAATTCCCCAAGCTCCCCACCAAAAGGCAAGTCGATCCTTTGCTTAAAATTGCCGCTAGCAATATTTTGTACCCCTGCCACCAATTCCCTCAGTGGTCGCGTAATCGTCACCGAGTTTGATGCTGCCCCCAAAATCACCATGGCCCAGATCGACACAAATACTGCTGTTGTCACATCTAAAGTTAGGCTCGACGAAGCAACTGCCGTCGGATTAGGGTTGATACCGATCGCAATAATTCCTAGGGCTTTGCCGTCATGCTGCAAATTGACAAATATATCCGTAACTTCGCCCTGTGGCGTGACATGTTGCCTTACCAAAGGGCGATCAGGACGCATCATTGGATCTTCGGGTAACTGAATGCGTCGCCTAATACTTAATGAGTTTTTGACCTCATTCGAGTTAAACGGAATCCCGTAAAAAATCTCACCATCGGGATCAGCATAGAGAATATAGCGAATGCTGGAACTACTATCGTAAAATTCTTTAGATAGGCGAGTAACTTCTTGGAGATCATTTTTGGCTACCAATGGGGCAACATTAGCTGCAAGTAATAACCCCAAATCTTTACCGAAGCGCGTATCATTAAGGCGAGCATCGGTCTGAATATCGTTAACTGCCCAAAATGTGACAGCGCTCATCAGCAAAGAAACTAACAGCGTAATCAAAGCCATTAGCTTGGTTTGTAATGAAAATTCTGTCCACCAACGTTTGGGGGTATTGTAAATTTGAAGCAAAAAGTTCATCTTTTTGTAGTCATTTGGTTGGATATTGTTGGATATTTGTTGGATATTTGTATGGCTTTTCGTTTAATATGTGCGATCGAAACGCAAGGATGAGTATCTCAAGATGGATGAGGCTAGCATTGTCACTGCGATAGAGGCAGACCTTCAAAACTATAAGGTAAAAACTCAAATCCGCCGCAAAGAATCTCAGTTGCATGTTCTGATTACCAGAGCAGATGGCGATGATGTTGACTATGCCTCTCTCTATGATATTGTGAAACGCCGTATTGATAAGCTACCGATCGAGGGGGTGGATAGCTTAGTTGTCTATGGTAGGTTGTCTGGAGCAAAACATCCAGAATGGCATAAAACTGCGGAGATTAAGCCACCTTTGCCACTAATTGAACTTGATCTTGAAGATTTAGAGGAATTTGACGATGTCAGCAACATCAAAAATCTAGCATTTCATCCTGACAGCGATGAGACAGAGATTCAGTCTGCTAATCTTGAATCTGACCTTCCTGACGACTTGAAAAGCTTTAAGAGTAGTATCGATAATGATCTAAAAGCAGCCGCCAATAAAGGTAAATCTGACAATGAAACTACTAAGGATAAAATTAATAATATTAAGTCTGAGGATTTTGATTTAGACAATCTAGAATTGCAATCATTTAGTTTGGATTCTCTTCAGCAAGATACGTTTGAGTTAAAGTCTTTTGATATTGATCCTTTTGAAGTAAATAGTCAAGAATCAAAACCACGATCGCCTTTAGTGGAGAAGAACTCTTGGTCGGCAAAGAATGAAGACTTTGACTTTGATTCTTCAGTTAAGGATGAAGACTTTAACTTTGAGTCTCCGACTGTCGCAGCAAAGCCAATGCCATTGCCACCACCACCTACGGTTAGACGTACTAAAAAGCCTGTCGTTAATGTCGAGTCCGAAAATGAACCCATAAAAACTGCTTATCCTAAAGATAGGTCTAAGATTCTCTTTGTGGCTTTTGCTGTGGGTGCGATCTCGATCGTCGGAATTTGCGGATGGCTAGTGTGGGATCGTTCTAATCAGCAGCAATATCTTGCTAATGCAAGGAACTTTAGTAATCAAGATATTAATCCCAAGAAAATTACGAAACTAGAAACGCTCACAGGAACGCGCAATCGCTTACAAACGATTATTTCTCAGCTAGAAGAAATTTTTGATCGACCTGCTTCTCTATATACTGATGCTCAAGCTGAGTTAGCAACTCTGCGTCCAAAACTTGCTGAGTTTGATCGCAAAATCAATGTTGAGCAGGCGGCTAATAAGAATTTAGAGTCATCGAAGAATGCCACGATTGAGGCTGCGAAATCAACTCAAAATCCACCACATAAGTCCACTGTTTGGAAGTCTGCTCAAGAAAAGCGACAAAAGGCTATAAAGCAGTTAGAAGAGGTGACTACGGACTCAGTGTTATATGCCGATGCTCAGCAACGCATTAAGGCTTATCGAGCAGAGTTAGACCAAATCACAAAATGGGTGGAAATCCAACAAAGGGCTGAGACAGCAGTAAGTACTGTCAATGCTGCTACCGTAAATCAACTTAAGCAGTTGAAAGCTAAAGCTCCTGAGAAGCAACAGTTTTTACCTCAATGCCAAGCTATTTTGCAGCCCCAAATTTCTAATGCTGAATCTCAGAGAACTGGATTTCCAATCCCAACTTTGACCAGCTATCTGTGCGCTTATTTCTGGGATTCATAGAAAGTAACGATGACTTAACCTCCCCTCCCTAAACCCCAACTTGATCGCACTCCAATAAACTTCAAGCAGTACGAAGCCTACGCACCCGAAAAACTAGATCTAATGCGTGGCTTGTGACAATGGCTACCCAAATGATTTCAGAGGATTTTTACCTGGCGTTCTCACTAATATGTGACTACGCGCCGCCGTCAGTCATGTACCGATCTCACAATGGTTAGCCGCTACCCAAGAGGTTGCTTTGCAAAATCCCAAGCTTGACGATGCTTTGCGCGATCGCTCAGTTCGAGCAATCTCTGAAAGGTTCTTATATTAAACCTGCTTCGTGGGATATAAGCGATCTCATCGAACCTCTAATGGGGATTAACCTATTGCAGCATCCTGAAGGAGAGCTAATGAAACTATAGATTAGTAGTTGATGCTGTAATACAAAAACACAAAATGGCTACGCTATTTTGTGTTTTTAAAACCCTTATAGGGTTTGGTTTTTAATTCATAGAATTGTTGCCACACTTTTGTGAATTGGTATTAAGGATGAGTTGTAGTTGTGATTTTTGTGTAAGCGACAGCATACTGACGGTAGACACTTGGCAAAGAATCCCATACTTCTCTGGCTCTTTTTGTGTTTTCGGTGAAGTTAAAATTAAACCTATAGCCACTACCTCTAAAAATTATGGTTGCTTTACCAGATCGCTTATTGATGACCTACGAAGAATATATTGCTTGGGAATCAACCCAAGAAATGCGCCATGAGTTTTGTGATGGTGAAGTAATCGCCATGGCTAGCGGCACTCGTGACCACAATCGTGTTTCACTTAATTTTAGATAACGCCCTCGCCGATCGCCCCTGCGAAGTCTATATTGCTGATGTCAAAGTACAGGTAAAACCCAAACGCAAATATTTTTATCCAGACGTAGTGGTTACCTGTGATGAACGCGATCGCAATGATGCTCTAGTAGTTGCTTTTCCTTGTTTGATTATTGAAGTTCTCTCACCATCGACAGAAGGCTTTGAATCTCTTTCAGAGACGCTACGCGAACGTGGCTTCAAGTTTTCGCAATACCGCCAGTTTGATACTTTGCAAGAATATGTATTAGTTCAAGTCGAGCAGCCAGTTGTAGAAGTATTTCAGCGCAATGAGCAGGGACAATGGGTATTTTTTGAATATGGTTTAGGCGATCGCCTATTTCTCAAATCCGTAAACGTTGAAATAGCCGTTAGCGATCTATATCAACAAATTCAATTTGAGCAAAAAACAGAATAAAGGGGGCGCAAAAGCGCCCCCTTTATTCTTAGGTAACACGAGTGAGAATAATCATTCCAGCCGTGATCCCAATTAAATTAGGCATCCATGCAGCCGCTAATGGGGAAAGAAATTCAACTTGTCCTAGAGCACCACAAATAAATAGCAGCAAATAATAGCCAAAAATAATTAACACACTCAGTCCAAAACCGATTGCTGCACCAGTTCGTTGGGGTCGCATTCCGAGAGAAGCACCTACAAGCGCAAAAACCACGCAGATGAATGGCAGAGCATATTTTTGCTCAAGCCTGACTTCTAGCTTGCGGATTTCTTTAGTATTGCCAGACTGCTTAAGCAAGTCAATATTACGACGAATATCGGCAATATTCATTTCTTCGGCACTGCGTTGCTCTTGAGCTAAATCAAGGGGAGCGCGAGGCAATTGCAGATTTTGATCATCAAAGCGGAGAATGCTACGGTAATTGCCATCTGGCCCCACCAGATAGGTCGTACCTTGACTAAACCTCCAGACATTTTGCTCAGGAATCCAAACCGCAGACTCGGCGGCAAGAATTTGCTGAAGCTGTCCTTGAGAAAAGTCCAAAACTGTTAAGCCACGCATCTGTTTGCCATCAAAGCTTCGAGCATAAAAGCTCCGAACTAAGCCTTGTTTGGTAGAGCCATCTTCTTGAGGCACTTCACCATATTGTTGATAAAAAATATCTTGGCTTTTAAACTGTACATTTTCTTGATTTAAAGCCGATCGCAATGTACTACGCGATTGCCAATTTGCCGCAGGGACGATCGCTTCATTAAATACATAGGTCATACCCGTAACAAACAGGCTCAAAACCAGCGCAGGTGCAACTAAACGGTACGCGCTTACGCCACAACTTCGTAAAGCCGTTGTCTCACCATCTCCAGACATACGGCTGTAGGAGAGCAATGTCGCTAGCAACATCGACATCGGAAATGAGTACACCATAAAACCTGGAATCTGATAGCCAAAAATCTGAAACGCTGTTAAAACGCTTAATCCCGCATCAGTAATCAGGCGAATCAATTCAAATAGTGAGCCAATCGCTAAAATCACGGAGGAAAATGCACCCACCCCAAACAAAAATGGGGTCAACATTTGCGTGAATAAATAGCGATCCATGATCGACAATCTCGGTAGCCATCCTAGCGACACGTTTGTAACTTTTTTCCTTGGTTGAGTCGTTTGTAAGGTTGCCATTTCCTTTATCGAGATTACATGTTTTTGGGGTAATTATTTTTTGCAACACCGTAGGTGTTGCAAAAAATAATTAAAAATGAAACTTTTCGCCGAGATAATATTTGCGTACATCAGGATCGTCAGCTAATTCTCGGCTAGAACCGTCAGCAAAAACTTCACCTTCACGCATGATATAAGCGCGATCAGTGATTGTTAAGGTTTCACGAACATTATGGTCGGTGATTAGCACGCCCATATTGCGATCGCGTAAGTTTTTGATGATGGTCTGAATTTCGCTAACAGCGATCGGATCGATGCCCGCAAAGGGTTCATCTAGCAAGATAAACTTGGGTCCTTCTTGCCCAACCGCCAATGCTCTAGCAATTTCGGTACGCCGACGTTCTCCCCCCGAAACTTGAATTCCCATCGTATCAGCAATTTTTGTCAATCGAAATTCTTCTAATAAAGTGCGGAGGCGATGAATCTGTAATTGCTTGGGGACATTGGTTTGTTGCATCACCAATAACAGATTATCACGCACCGATAATTGTCGAAAGATGGTGGCTTCTTGAGCGAGATATGCCATACCCATACGCGCTCGCTTATGAATGGGCAAGTTGGTAATATCTTGTTTATCGAGCCAGACGCTACCGCTATCAGGTTGAATTAGTCCTGTTGCCATATAAAACGAAGTGGTTTTACCAGCACCATTTGGGCCCAGCAGTCCAACAATTTCCCCCTGCTTGACAGTGAGGCTCACTTGCTGAACGACTTGCCGACCACTGTAGTTTTTACTAACGTTGTCGAGGGAGATTTGCATTAGTTGGTTAATAATTGCGAATGAATAATTACGAATTACGAATTACGAATTACGAATTACGAGTTATTAATCCGTAATTCGTAAATTGATCCTACTTACCATTAGGAAGAATCTCTTGTGGTTTTGGTTGTAACTTTTCAGGAGGAATGCTCGATGTGGGGGGGCTAACTTGCTGCTTTTTAAAGGCAGGCTTAATTTGGGTTACGGGCGTTGCTGAAGTTGCAGGATTACTTACTGCATCGCGATCTGGGACTACATAAATTGTTTCGACTTGTTGGTTATTGGGAGGAGAGGCAACAAATTTCCCTTCAGTGACGAGATAGGTGATGGTTTGAGCTTTGATACTATTGACACCTTCTTGAATGACGACGACATTGCCAGTTAGAACTACACGCTGCTCCTTAGAAAAATACTGCGCTTGTTCAGCTACCGCATCAATCTGCCGGGCAGGATAACTCATTTTGACATTGCCAGTTGCTGTAACTACTCCTGTGATCGAATTTGCTTCTTGAACATCGGCTCGGATCGTTAGAGCTGTGTTTGATTGAGCTTGGGTGGGTGGCAGTGAGCTAGAGGCAATTGCCAAAAGAGAAATAACAGCCAGCAATAACTTAGAGATCGCCGACTGATGCTTTATTTTTCCTTTTTCCCTTTTCCCTTTTAATTCAAATCTGCTTAATGGCTTCATCGGTTTTGGACCTTTTGTTCATACAAATTTACAATGGCTGCGACCACTTCTTCTACAGTTAGACCATCTGTATTGACTAAAGTTGCATCTTCAGCCTGAATCAGAGGCGCATGGTCACGGGTAGAATCTTTGCGATCGCGTTCTTGAATTTCCTGCTCAAGGGTGGCGAGATCGGGGGCAACTTGACCTTGGGCGATCAGATCAGCCTGACGGCGTTTGGCTCGTTCTTCTGCTGAGGCGGTCAAAAAGATTTTCACCTCTGCATCAGGAAAGACATGGGTTCCGATGTCCCGACCTTCCATGACAACACCGCCTGTTTGCCCGATCAGTTGCTGTTGCTTGACCAAAATTTCCCGCACAGCAGCTTGGGCAGCTATCGACGATACATTGGCTGTTACTTCAGGTGTACGAATCTCAGTAGTGATATCTTCGCCATTGAGCAAGACTTGCATCGGTTTACCTGCGATCGGGTTAGCAAACAGCTGAATTTTTGATTCGGCAGCGATCGCTTGCACTTTTTCTTGATCTCTTAAATCAATTCCTTCTCGTAACACCGCAACAGTAACACTACGATACATTGCGCCAGTATCTAAGAACAATAAGCCTAATTTGTTAGCAACCTGTTTGGTAACCGTGGATTTGCCCGCACCTGCGGGACCATCGATCGCAATGATCGGATTTCTGAGAGTGATAGTGTGACTTAGCAAAATATTATCGATCAAGCGTGTATTTCCAATTCGAGCTGCGATCGCCAGCATCAACTCTGCTTCAGACGTAATTTGATTGCATGGTTGCAAGGTCTTGGCATCGACTAACTCAATATACTCTAGATTAATTTCAGGTAGCTTCGCTAAATAATTTCGCGCAGCTTCGATAATTTGTGCTGATTTACAAAGTTCGTGGCACAGAAAAAATTGCTGTTGGGATTGCAGCAAGCTTTGATAAATATGTGCTGCCAAAATTCGTTCTTTACTTGACAAGTACTGATTACGAGAACTGTAGGCTAAGCCACTTGGTTCACGCACGGTTGGGCAACCAATAACTTCTACAGGCAAGTTTAAATCAAGCACCAGTTGCCGAATAATAGCGAGTTGTTGACCATCTTTACTGCCAAAGTAAGAGCGATCGGGCTGTACAGCATTCAGGAGCTTGGCTACGATTGTGGCTACTCCTTGAAAATGCCCACCGCGCGATCGCCCACACAAGATATTGATCATTTCTGGTGGTGGGATCACTTGCGTTATTTTAGCTATATTACTTACGCCCATCTCTAGAGCATCTGGCGCAAAAACAACATCAACTCCTGCGTTCTCACAAATATGGAGATCATTCTCGAATGTGCGTGGGTAATGATCAAAATCTTCACCTGCACTGAATTGCAAAGGATTGATAAAGATACTTACAACCACACAAACATTTTCAGTCCTCGCTCGATCAATTAAGCTCAAATGTCCAATATGCAAAGCCCCCATTGTTGGCACAAGCCCTACAGAAACTTGACCTAATGGCTGTTTTTCTTTTTGGGCATTTAAGTAATTACGCAGAGAAGCGATCGTAGTAAATAGCTGTGTCAAGCATCAACCTCAACGAAATCACTATATGAAGCAGCAGTTCTAATTATGAAACCAATTTTGAGCTTTTGTGCAATGTGGGCAATAAAAAAAACAAAATATAGCAGCACAAAGAGATAGCTAGGACAAATCAAAACCCCAAATAAAAGTAGCTGCGATTCGCGCAGCCACTTTTATTTGGGGTTTTATGCCCCAAGCAAACTTTTTATCCAAATTCATAAAAGTGTGCCGACACTTCTGTGAATTAAAAACTAAACCATGTAAGGTTTTTAAAAACACAAAATGGCTAAGCTATTTTGTGTTTTGGTATTTGTTGCTATAAGTTTTGAAGAAAGATGATTGTGGCGATAAATAATATAGCCATAAAAAACCATAGAGTCTGGAGATAAGCCTCAGACTCTCTTATCCCAATTCACAAAAGTGTGGCAATACTTCTGTGAATTAAAAACAAAACCCTGTAAGGGTTTTAAAAGCACAAAATGGCGTAGCCATTTTGTGCTTTGGTATTATTTGGGAGAAATATCAAAGAGAAAAACCTTTGATTTCTCTTTGATATTTCGTTTAGTTTATTTAGACAATACCTCAAGTCTAACTGGAGCGACTCCAGAAGAAATTAAACCAATTACATTAGCAGCCGCAGTCGAAATATCAATCACTCGACCATGGGCATATGGACCACGATCATTGATGCGAACTACTACAGACTGATTATTATCCATATTTACAACTCGCACCATAGTACCAAAAGGCAAACTAGGATGAGCCGCTGTTAACTCGCTAGCATTAAAGATTTCGCCACTAGCACTGTAATTTCCATCAAAGCCAGGACCATACCATGAAGCCATACCAGACATCACACCTACAATGCGACTATTTAAAGCTGGGCTAGAAGAGCTAGCAGTATATTTAGGCTTTGGAGAATTGGCGACTTCTAGGACAGGGCTAGCACCACCGAGCAGACGACGCAATAAATTTGCCGATTCCAAAACATCTTGGGTTTGATTTTGTAAAGACTCGGGGAAAACAGCTTGCTGATCAAACTTCAACATGGCGCGATCGCCTAATTTGATCACATAGTTGCCATTTTTCCAAGCAGGGATAATCTTGTTTGCATCGAGACCATCACGATTTAGTTGGTTAATCAATGCAGCAGCGGCGGTGGCGCGTTCGATGGGATTTGATGACGTTAGCAGGTTTTCAGAACTATCATCCGCTGATTTTGCTGGACTATCAGCTGAGTTGGTAGGTTCTAAGGTAGTAGTGTTTGATGGTAGCTTTACTGATTCAGAGTTCTTTTTAGTTTCGCCTTTAGGTTCACTTTTAGTTTTTGATGAATCTAAAACAGTATTTTCTTGGACTGATTTTGGAGATTCTTCAGCTTCAATATAAGTAACCACAGGAATGCCACGGACATAGACTGTAGCGGCATTTTTGCCATTTAGTTTATGTGTATGGATACGAGCGATCGCATCGTCTTTAGTTCTAATCAAGGATTGCGATCTGGTTTCACCAACTTTTAGAGAAGTAGATGCATTAGAAGATTTAGCTTCTAGTTGAGATCCTGATTGAGCCTGTGCGCTATGGCTAGCAAGACTTGATACGATAGCAAGAGCTACTACTGAGGTAGAGAGAGTGCAGCTCCAGTTCCAATTAAGCATAGGTAAAACAGAAAATGAAGTAAACGACTAAATTATCGATAGAGACTTGTCTGGGAATGACTTGTAAATGAAATCGCCAACTGCAAGTTTCTCAAACTGGGAACAAAACTTTAAATAGTTTCGTTCATGTGATTTAGATTAACATGGTTATTTAAAATGATGATAACTTAGCCGTCAAACCCTTACTGTGAAATGATTTTAGTTCTTCTTTTTTGTCAAAAATCAAAATTTTGCTTCTCTCTCATTAGAATCCTTTATAAAAATGGAACTTTGTACTAAAGAACACAAAAAAAACTCCACAAAAGTATATCTTTAGGCGTAGGTAATTTTGCTCTCAAATAAGTTTTGTATGCTTAAGGGTTAAACCTACAAGAAAATTTCAGTTTTAAAGATGTTCTATATTGAGTTTTGTTCATATGTAAACCTTATGAAGACATGCTCTCAGAATGAAAATGTCAGAAATTGCAATAAATCAGTCTTGGGATAGATACAAAAAAGAGATTTACAGTAACTATTTAGAAGCATTTTGATAAATATGTCTGATATAGACTAATTTTAGATTTTCGTGTTTAAAAAAGTCGTCACTAAAGCAACATAATCAAGAAGTTAAGCAAAACATTTAAGAACAACACATAAGAATTTCTAATCAATCAACAGAAACTTTTTCAAAAGTCTTGAAAAAATCAGATAATAAATAAAGAAAAGGAGGCTACACATTGTGTAGCCTCCTTTTCTTTATTTATTGATTTATTGCGCGATCGCATCATTTAGCTTTCCGCTCCGAAATCCTTCTAAGTCTAAAGTAATTAGGCTGAATCCATATTCACGAAAGGTTTTAGTCAGATCTGCGATCGCCATAAAGTTCATAAATTCGAGCAGCCGATCACTTGAAACTTCGATTTTTGCCGTATCACCCATTGATCGCACACGGATATCGCCTTTCCAGCCGCGATCGCGTAGATACTGTTCGGCATTGCCTACGCGACGTAATTTCTCAATGGTTATTTCTTCACCATAGGGAAATCGCGAACTGAGGCATGGTTGCGAAGGCTTATCCCACCAAGGCATTCCTAAATATTGCGATAACATACGGACTTCGAGTTTGCTAATACCCACTTCGGCAAGAGGCGATCGCACGCCGCGTTCTTTTGCTGCTTGAATTCCTGGTCGATAATCTTGCAAATCATCAGCATTTAAGCCATCGACGACATAGCTGTAGCCCATGATTTTCGCCAATGGCTTGAGCGTGTCGTGTAGTTCACTTTTGCAGAAATAGCAACGATTAATTGGATTAGAGGTGTAGTTAGGGTTATTCATCTCATCGGTTTGGACGATTTGATGTTTGAGTCCCATAAATTCCGCTTGTACTTGAGCCGCAGCAAGATCGGCAGGTAATAATGATGGGGAATTTGCCGTAATCGCTAAGGCGCGATCGCCTAAAACATCAAAGGCAACCTTGGCAACAAGAGTACTATCAATACCGCCTGAGTAAGCTACCAGTACTCGCGATGACTCATTAAATATTTGACGTAAGCGATCAAGCTTGTCGGATAGGGTAGCGTTTAACATCTCAATAAATTAATTATTACTTGCAGTTGCTGAGAGATTGAGATCTCCGACTTTTGCTTTGCAGCCAAAGATTATTTATGTTAGTCAAAGAAAAAGTCGGAGATCTGGGCAGGCAGATCTAGGTATTTACTATTTACTTTTGCAGCTGAGCTAAACGCGCTTTCAGAATCTCTTGTTGTTTCAAGGATTCTTCCAATTCTGCACGGGCAGTTGCCACCACGTCAGGTGGAGCTTTTTTGACATAGCCTTCATTGTTTAAACGACCTTGGCTAGAAGCGATCGCCCCTTCCAATTTCTTGAGACTGCGCTCTAGCTTGGCAATCAGTTGGGCAATATCGACAACACCGACTAGCGACACGATCGCCTGTACCGTACCAACTACGCCTGCGATCGCCTCTTCGGTCACTGATTCATCAACAGTTGCCAAAATTGCCAAATCCTCAACCCTCGCCAGATCAAGAATATAGCTTTGTCCTGCTTCTAGTAAGGCTCTTTCGCGAACGCTGTCGGATTGTAAAATCACTTTTACCTTCAGGCTTGGCTTAATTTCAGCCTCAGCCCGAAGATTGCGAATGGTGCGGATTGTGCCAATGATTAACTTGAACTGTTCTTCTAGTTCTTCATTAATGTGAGTGGTGTCAACTTCGGGATAGGGTTGAATCGCAAGTACTGGGCGATCGCTCGATGGTTCACTTGTACCGTAGGTAAGTAGTTGCCAGATTTCCTCAGTGACGTGGGGCATGAATGGGTGTAATAAGCGCAAAAGCCCATCGAGGACAAAGGCAAGGGTTTGCTGCACGGTAGCGCGAGAAGTAGCGTCGGCAGTTTCCTGTAAACGGGACTTAACTAGCTCAATGTACCAATCACAGAAATCTCCCCAGAAGAACTCATACAGGCTCTTGGTTGCTTCGCCCATGCTGTAGGCATCAAGCTGTTCACGCACTTGCAAAACTGTCTGGTAGTAACGCGACAAAATCCAGCGATCGGCAAGTTCTAAATTCTCAACTTGGAGCGTGGCTCCGCCACGCTCCAAGTTGAGATTCATCATCACAAATCGCGAAGCATTCCAAAGCTTATTGGCAAAGTTGCGGGCTGTCTCTACGGTAGTCGATTCGTCAGTTTTACGATTGTAATCAAGGCGGATGTCTTGTCCTGCGCCTGTTACTTCTTTAACGAGTGAATAGCGCAACGCATCAGTTCCATATTTATTAATAAGAACTAACGGATCGATGCCATTATTCTTGGATTTAGACATCTTCTGATTGTTTTCATCGCGTACCAGTCCATGAATATAGACCGTGTGGAAAGGCATCTTGCCCGTGAAATAGCCTGCCATCATCGTCATCCGTGCCACCCAGAAGAAAATAATGTCAAACCCAGTAACTAGAACACTTGTGGGATAAAAAGTCTCAAAGTCCTGTGTTTGCTCTGGCCAGCCCAAAGTCGAGAATGGCCATAAACCCGATGAGAACCATGTATCGAGTACATCTGGATCGCGTTCTAAAGTTACATCTTCACCAAATTTCGCCTTAGCTTGGGTATATGCCTCAGCCTCAGTCCTCGCCACAAAAATTGTGCCATCGGGTGCATACCAAGCAGGAATCTGATGTCCCCACCATAGTTGACGGGAAATACACCAATCCTTAAGGCGGATCAGCCAATCACGGTAAACCTTCCCCCAGCGATCGGGGACGAAGGTGGGCGAGTTCTGCTTATCAAATTGTTCAAGCGCAAAGTCTGAAAGTGGCTTGATATTCACAAACCACTGAATTGAGAGCAATGGTTCGACAGGTACTTTGCCCCGTTCAGAATAGGGAACAGTGTGGGTATAGTCTTCAATTTTTTCTAATAAGCCCAATTGATCAAGCTTTGCTACCACGTTTTTACGCGCTACAAAGCGATCTTGTCCTTGGAATTCGCCGCCATTCTCATTGATCGAGCCATCTTTATTGAGAATATTGATCAAGGGAAGCTGATGCCGTTTGCCCATCTCAAAGTCATTAGGGTCGTGAGCAGGGGTAATTTTAACGCAACCACTACCAAAGGCTTTATCGACATATTGATCACCAATGATCGGAATCTCGCGATTCATGATCGGCAACATGATTGTCTTGCCAATTAGATGCTTGTAGCGATCGTCTTCAGGGTTTACAGCCACAGCCGTATCACCCAACATAGTCTCTGGTCGGGTAGTCGCAACCACTAGATGTCCAGAGCGATCGGCTAATGGGTAGCGAAAATGCCAAAGATGACCATTTACTTCTTTACTATCAACTTCTAGATCAGATACAGCGGATTGCGATTCGGGACACCAGTTAACTAGATATTCGCCCCGATAAATTAAGCCAGCCTCGTAAAGTTTGACAAAGGCTTCGGTTACCGAATTCGATAAGCCTTCATCCATCGTGAAGCGTTCGCGAGTCCAGTCGGCGGATACACCTAAGCGCCGCAACTGCGAAACAATCGTACCGCCCGATTCTGCTTTCCACTTCCATGCTCTCTCTAAAAACTTCTCACGCCCAATCTCTTGATTGGTTTTGCCTTCAGCTTTGATCTGTTTATCGAGAATCGTCTGTACAGCAATGCTGGCGTGATCTGTACCAGGTAACCACAGGGCATTAAACCCACGCATCCGATGATAGCGAATCAGGATATCGATTAATACCTCTTGAAAAGCATGACCCATATGCAAACTACCCGTGACATTGGGTGGTGGAATCATGATGCAGTAGGGTTCTTTTTCGCTTTCGCTGGCTGCTACAAATACGCCACTTTCCTCCCAATATTTTTGCCACTTGGCTTCAGATTCGAGAGGATTATATTGTTTGGGAAGCTCGGTCGTACTCATAGCGGGTTACTGGAAATTTAGACAAAAGTAATGGGCAACTTACAACACTTTGCGTTCAGACCCGAAGCAAGGGATTTTTAGAAAGTGCTGCTTTACAACACTTTCTAAAAATCTCTTGCTTCGTTTGCTTGGCAATCGCTGTAATTAAAATTTATATTTAGCTTCTTAGTACAGGACAAAAAGTTGCAAAAGTAGACAGGAAGGGGTTTTATAAAAGATAACCACATCGCAAATAAAACCCCTATGAAAGAGATTAACCTATTTCGCGAAAAGTTGCATGAACATCTGC
>JBIKYZ010000385.1:0-4135 GCA_044354985.1 Pseudanabaena sp.
CTGGCAAATACTACTATCTTAGTACTCCTAAATCATTAGTGCTTCGATTTCTCATGCCCAATATTTGGGCATCTCTTAATGTGCCGTTCATCCATTTTTTGCTTCAATTTTTTCCAAACTCCAATTTCCCACATTCCCGACACTTATATTTGACGATTGGTGCGCGTTGGCGATCATGCGGTGCTTGTACCACTGGTAATGCGTGTCCATTGGGACAATACAAACCTTTCGGATGTAGAATCTCTAATAACCATTCATAGCAAGCTTGCTCATCTAATAGTTTTGTCAGGGGAAATTTGATCATGGCATCTCTATCGATTCATGAAAATGACTCCCTCCTATTTTGCCATTTCACCTACTTCCCCATATGAGCGACAGCAATTTGTGAGGTGAGATCGCAATACTCTTAAACCTGTCAGCAAGCAAGCGATCGCATATCCTGACAAAACTTACTACACACAGAGCAAAAGTCAGCTTAGCTGACGTACTGTAACAGCTAAATGCAATCCCAATGTACGGCAACACGCACCCTTTATCCATGTAGAACCGATCCTGTTTAAAAGCCTTACGCTTTAAGATATTTATAGATTTTTAAACCACAGGAGGTAACTCGCGATGCAACCAACCAACAATCAATGTACCGAGAAAGCATGGGCAGCGATCGCAAGAACACCCGATGTGGTGAAAGCGGCTCAGCAACAACAGATCGAGCCAGAGCATTTACTTAAAGCCATATTAGAAGAAGAAGGGCTAGCAGCTAGCATCTTTAGTAAGGCTGGAATCAATATTCAAAAATTGCGCGATCGCACCGATGAGTTTATCAATCGTCAGCCCAAAGTATCGAGTTCTAATAGTTCTGTATACTTGGGCAAAAATTTAGAAGTACTATTTGATCGCGCCGAAAAGGAACGTAAAAGTTTTGGTGATGATTTTATCTCCATTGAACATATCTTGCTCCCCTACTGCAAAGATGATCGCTTCGGGAAAGCTCTCTATCAGGAAATGGGACTCGATGAAGCAAAGCTCCGAAATGTAATTCAGCAAGTCCGAGGCAAACAAAAAGTGTCTGATCAGTCTCCTGAGAATAAATATGAAGCGTTGACTAAATATGGTCGCGATCTCACTGAATTAGCCCGTGAAGGCAAACTCGATCCTGTGATTGGTCGCGATGATGAAATCCGTCGCACCATCCAGATTTTGTCGCGCCGCACCAAAAATAATCCTGTCTTAATCGGTGAACCAGGGGTGGGTAAAACTGCGATCGCAGAAGGTTTAGCGCAACGTATCCTCAGTGGTGATGTGCCTGAATCACTCCAAAATCGGAAGCTGATTGCTCTTGATATGGGAGCCTTGATTGCAGGGGCAAAATATCGCGGAGAATTTGAAGAAAGATTGAAAGCTGTTCTTAAGGAAGTTACGGAATCAAGCGGTCAATTTATTCTCTTTATCGATGAAATTCATACCGTAGTTGGTGCGGGTGCGACTCAAGGCTCCATGGATGCTAGTAATCTGCTCAAGCCGATGCTAGCGCGGGGTGAGTTGCGCTGTATCGGTGCAACGACTCTAGATGAATATCGTAAATATATTGAGAAAGATGCCGCTCTCGAACGTCGATTCCAACAGGTTTTCATCGATCAGCCCAATGTCGAGGATACGATCTCGATTTTGCGTGGGTTACGCGATCGCTATGAGCTACATCATGGCGTGAAAATTTCTGACACTGCGTTAGTTGCAGCAGCAACGCTCTCAAATCGCTATATTAGCGATCGCTTCTTGCCCGATAAAGCGATCGATCTCGTTGACGAAGCTGCGGCAAAGTTAAAAATGGAAATCACCTCGCAACCTGAAGCCCTTGATGAAATCAATCGCAAGGTAATTCAGCTTGAAATGGAATGTCTCTCGCTCAAAAAAGAAAACGATCGCGAATCTCTAGAACGTTTAGAGAAGCTCCATCGCGAACTTGGTGACTTGAAGGAAGAGCAGACTACGCTCAAAGCGCAATGGGAAGCTGAAAAAAGTGTCATCGATAACATTCGCAAGTTGAAGGAGAGTATCGAGCATGTAAATGTAGAAGTTCAGCAAGCCGAACGAGATTATGACCTAAACAAAGCTGCGGAACTCAAGTATGGCAAGCTTACAGACTTACAACGCCAACTAGAAGTCGGTGAGGTAAACCTTAAAGAAGCGCAAACTTCAGGGCGATCGCTATTGCGTCAAGAAGTCACAGAAGAAGACATTGCGGAGATTATCTCGAAATGGTCAGGCATTCCAATCAGTAAGCTAGTGGAATCCGAAAAAGAGAAGCTCTTACAATTGGAAGATGTGCTACACGATCGCGTAGTTGGTCAAGAAGAGGCTGTTACTGCGATCGCAGATGCCATTCAACGCTCTAGAGCGGGGCTCGCCGATCCTAATCGCCCGATCGCTAGCTTTATCTTCTTGGGACCAACTGGTGTTGGTAAAACCGAATTAGCCAAAGCGCTCGCCGCCTATCTCTTCGATACTGAAGATTCAATGGTGCGGATTGACATGTCAGAATATATGGAGAAACATAGCGTTTCTCGTTTGGTGGGCGCACCTCCTGGATATGTTGGTTACGAAGAAGGCGGTCAACTGACAGAAGCAGTGCGTCGTCGTCCCTATGCCGTAATTCTCTTTGATGAAATCGAGAAAGCGCATCCTGATGTATTTAACATCATGCTGCAAATCCTTGATGATGGTCGCGTTACCGATTCCCAAGGTCGCACCGTTGACTTTAAGAACTCAATTATTATCATGACAAGTAACGTCGGTTCGCAGTTTATTCTTGATATTGCTGGCGATGATTCTAAATATGAAGAAATGCGCGATCGCGTCATGGAATCAATGCGATCGAGCTTCCGTCCAGAGTTCTTGAATCGTATTGATGAAATTGTGATCTTCCATGCTCTCCGTCGCGATGAATTGCGTCGTATCGTTAAACTTCAAGTTCAACGTTTAGAGCAACGTTTAGGCGATCGCCGCATGACTTTGAAAATTGCCGATGCGGCTCTAGATTTCATCGCTGAAGTTGGCTACGATCCAGTTTATGGAGCACGTCCACTAAAGCGGATCATTCAACGTCAACTGGAAACTCAAATCGCGAAGGGGATTTTGCGCGGCGACTATGCTGATGGCGACACCATCTTTGTAGATGTCGAAAACGAACGCCTCGCCTTCAAACGCCTTTCTGCGGATCTAATCACTGTTTCCTAAAAGAGAAGGGACGCAATGCGTCCCTTCTCTTTGTTTTTGCTTTAGAATGTTTTTAAGCAGAGTTGTAGTTAATATATGGTTCTCACAGTTTTACCACCAGAAATACAACCTTCCACTTCGGCAGTTACCGTAGCAGCGAAACAAGGTGAAAATCGAGTTGCGCTAAAAGGAATTAGCTGGCTGTCATACCAACAAATCCTCAATGCTCTTCCCGACAGTCGAGCCGCACGGCTCACCTATGATTGCGGAATCCTTGAAATCACTATGCCATTAATCAAACATGAATTTTCACTGCGCTTAATTGAGCGTTTTATCGTTATTTTAGTGATGGAAATGGGGATGAAGCTCAAAACAATGGGATCAACCACAATGGATCGTGAAGATTTACAACGTGGTGCTGAGCCAGACTGTGCTTACTACATCCAGAATCAACCGAAAGTTGCAGGAAAAGCAGTTGATCTTAGCCAAGATCCTCCGCCCGATCTCGTCGTTGAAGTAGATATTACTCACACTGATATTGATAAAAATAAGCTTTATGCTAGCCTTGGTGTCCCTGAATTTTGGCGATATAACGGACAGGAATTAAAGATTTATACATTGCAGGAAGCAACATATGTAGAATGCGATCGCAGTCCTACTTTCCCTTGGGTGCAAAAAGAATATTTATATAACTTCCTAGAAGAAGCGCAACAAGACGAGATTGCTGCTGAAGTTAAGTTTCGCGCTTTTGTCAAAGAAAACCTAATTAATGTTGCTGGGCTTTCGCCCAGCAACATTAATTAACTCACCTTACGCAGATAGAAAATCCAGAGATTTGATTTAGATAAAAGAGTCTGAGAATGTATACTGAAACAAAGTTTGAACGTAATTGCTTCATCGAAACTAAACCAAGAGTAGCACA
>JBIKYZ010000386.1:0-4126 GCA_044354985.1 Pseudanabaena sp.
AAAGCACGGTCGCTTACCTAAAAGCATTTTTCGTCGTGGTTTTGATTTCCTGCGTCACTTCATCTTTGACCTTCATCTCAATTCCGAGGCTTTCTTCAACTCCATTAAATTTTTGTCCTGTACTTAGCTAGTTTATTAAAAATTCCCTTTCCATTATCCGCAGGAGCCGATGATAATGGAGTGACTAAGATTGCAGTTTTACGTGCTTTTCAAGAATTTACACAGCGCTCTAGCCAGTCGGTGATCTCCTTGCGATCGCAGTTTAGTCTAGGACTAGGTGGTGTATTAGGTTCCAATGTAAATACTAGCTTCCCTGATAGTCGCTTTGTTTCATGGCGAGGACAGTCGCAATATGTAAATTTACTTGCACCTGATACTTTTCTGTTACTACGAGGCGATCTACAATTTGGCGATCGGGCACTTTTGCCATCGGAGCAAATTGGCTTTGGTGGTCAGGACACTCTACGCGGCTATCGTCAGGATGTCTTGCTAGGCGACAATGGATTGAATCTATCCGCAGAGTTAAGAGTGCCAATATTGCGGATACCTGAATGGGAAGGTTTGTTGCAAATAGTTCCATTCGTTGATGCTGCTGCCGTATGGACAAGCTCAGGAGAAGCAAACTCTAGTTCCAATACTTTATTGGGCACTGGCTTGGGCTTGCGTTGGCGAGTTGGCAATACTTTAGATCTTCGGCTCGATTATGGTATTCCTTTAATTTCTGTGCCAAATAGTCGAAATACAGCCCAAGAAAATGGGCTTTATTTTAATCTCAACTTCACAGGTTTTTAGAACCCATTTAAGAATTGCCTAGACCTCCTAGGTTCTGCAGGCACAAACAAACCCCAAGAGCGAGTTGCGGCGCAACTCGCTCTTGGGGTTTACCTCACAAAATGGCGTAGCCATTTTGTGCTTTAGGATAAGTCCCTAAGCTGATTTCGGCATACTTGGATGAACGATCGACAATTGAGCTGTTCTCGGTAGGTCGTAACCCAAGGCGATCATTCGCAGTATTCTTTCGGCTGCATTTGCTACTAAGGTTGGTGCTTGCTCTATTGCTGCCGCCAAATTGCAAGGGCCTTCAAGGATTGTGGTAAACGCATCAATGCCATGCTCAATATTGATTGAAGCATTTTCCCCAATTGTTCCTGCGATCGCAATTACAGGCAAATTATAGCGCTTAGCTCGTTTAGCTACTTCCACAGGAATCTTACCTCTCGGCGTTTGAAAGTCAATACAACCTTCAGCGGTGATGACTAAGTCACTCTGAGGCAACCAGCGATCGAATTCCAAATATTCCATCACAATGTCATAACGAGGATGCAGTTTTGCTCCTAGTAATGCAAACAGACCTGTTCCCAAACCACCAGAAGCACCACTTCCTGGCATTTCCCGCACATCTACATGGAAAGTCTGCTCAATCACTGCCGCATACTTCTCAAGAGCAGATTCCAAGGATGCCACAACCTCTGGAGAAGCTCCTTTTTGAGGACCAAACACTCGTGCCACGCCATTAAGCCCGCACAATAGATTATGCCAATTACAAGCGACATCAATTTGCACCTTCGCCAATCGTGGATCTCGGTGGTCGATGCAAATGCGATCGAGCTTGCTCAGTTCTCCTCCTCCCAAACCAATTTGGCGATCGCAATCATCTAGAAGTTCTACTCCTAGAGCCTGCGCCATACCAGCTCCGCCATCATTCGTGCCAGAATCGCCACATCCGACTAAAATCCTTTCAGCACCAAGATCTAGCGCAGCGCGAATCAATTGTCCAACTCCATAAGTTGTCGTCAGTTGAGGATCGCGAACATCGCGAGGAACTAAACGTAACCCTGCCGCCGCCGCCATTTCCAAAACAGCTGTCTTTTGTGCGGTTCTTCCCAAAAAGCCAAAGTGAGACTGTACAGGCTTTCCTACGGGCCCCATTACTTCAATTTCATGAATTGTCCCACCTGTTGCGGCAACTAAAGCTTTTGTAAAACCTTCTCCTCCATCAACAAGCGGCGCTTTCCGAATTTTTGCATCGGGAATCACTCGCAAAATACCTTTAGCAATACAGTCCGCAACCTCATCCGCACCAAGGCTTTCTTTAAATCCTGAGGGAGCAATAAGAATATTTAAACTCATGTTTTTTCCTTAATTCCTAAAATGCGTAGTGAAATCGAATTAAATGCTTCCAGATGCAAATCGCTGTTGCATATCATTTAAATTACAGTTGAAGGCAGAGCTATAATTTCAGCCCAACCCAATGCCAATAGGTGAAGTAAAACACAACTACTAACCCTAGATGCAATGGAATCATGATTAGACTTAGACGGAACAAATCTCTAGAATTAAATGTTTTGTCTTCGCAGTCTTGGTAGACGAGTAATGCTTTAGAGCTCACAGGCATTGTTAAGCAGTAATCCATTCCTAGAGTCCCGATAAACATGACCGCAACTGGATTCAGATTCAACGTTGCTGCTAAGGATAAAAAAGCAGGGACTAAGGCAACGGCTCTAGCTGCATGAGATGTCATGTAGAGATGAGATGTTAAAGCGATCGCCGTCAAAATTAGTAGAACCATGACTTGTGATTCTTGATTTGCGATTCCGCTCATATTAAATGTATGGTCAATCACCCATTTAGATGCACCAGTCTGGACTAGCGATTGCCCCAAGACTAAAGCTGAACTAACGAAAATAATCAAATTCCAAGACACCGATTTGAGAGCTTCTTTCCAACTCATGACACCGACATTAGGCAGTGTTATTAACACTGCGCCCAAAATAGAAACTGTGGCAATTTTTAAACCATGTAATCCCTCTGTTAACCACAACGCCAACATGCTAAGGGCGATTAATAAAGTCATGCACTCCATTCGAGAAAACTTGGATTTGACAGCACTTTCGATTGAGATTTGGAGAGGTTGCTTGCGTTGTCTGCGATCGAGGAATATATATAAAATCGCTCCACAAGATACAAAACTAGCAATAATTCCGAAAGGCAAACCATATAAAGCCCATTGACCAAAAGAAATATGTTGTCCTGTCATTTGCATGAGTAATTCATTGGCAATCAGATGGGAACCAGCACCTACCAAGGAAACTATCGTGGAAACCAAGATGATTGTTGGCATTAAAATTGCTAATCCACGACTGATTTTGGGGTCACGAAACTCGGTCGCTACACTGCGGAATATGGGCAGAGTAACTGCGGCTCGTCCAGATGTAGAAGGTATCAAAAAAGAGAGCGGAATAATTAATGCCGTCATCAGCCAAAATAATCCACTTACTGTCTTAGCTCGGTCTACGATTAATTGATTCAGGCGCGCAGAAAGCCCTGTTTTCTGAATTGCTGCCCCCAGTATAAAAGCTCCTATCATTAACCAAATAATCTCATTTCCAAGCGCTTCAAAAACCCGACCTTGGGGAATTGTTCTGGTCAAGACTAGAGCCAATGTTGCAACCATTGCAACATAACTTACATTCAGCTTTGTCAATATCCAAAGGACAACCGTTGAGCAAAAAATCAATAAAGACCAGCGCCCTGCTATCGATAGATCTTGAGCAAAGTTGATCGCAATTGCAGCCAAAGTAATTCCACCGATCGCTAGTATTGGCTTCAAATACTCTGATGACTTAGACATATTTTGGAGTTGATGTTTCGGCACGGCTAAGCTCATTTCTAGCTAACTCACAATAATGGGAATAAATAATTGGAATAAATTAGGACTTACTTTGTATTTACCCATTGCATAGTTTTCACTTACCACTTGCTAGATGGTAAAGAAATCAGCAGCTTAAGGCTTGGACTTCACAGCAAGTTAATCTTTACTTAATCCTTTCTTAATAAGATGCTAATGAGAAAAACATGAGAAAACTCTTATATTTGGTTCGACAATATTTTAGAATTGGCAGAAGTATGATTTCTAAACAATGACTTCCTAAAAAAATTTGAGATTCTATTTGCACTTTAGTGAACAAAAAATCATCTCAGCCAAAATGCGTATCTATCTTTAGTAACTCATGTTACGCAGAAGCCTAAAAAGGTTTCAGAGACTGCCATTCCAAGTGAGATTGCTGCAAAGCCTTGATATATAATTTGGATTTGAGAGCGAAGTGATTGAGCTTAGAATTAAGTT
>JBIKYZ010000387.1:0-4115 GCA_044354985.1 Pseudanabaena sp.
GGCAAATACTACTATCTTAGTACTCCTAAATCATTAGTGCTTCGATTTCTCATGCCCAATATTTGGGCATCTCTTAATGTGCCGTTCATCCATTTTTTGCTTCAATTTTTTCCAAACTCCAATATTTACTGGGGCTGAAGCATCCATGAAGACAGTCATAGAAGCATCAGACGATACTGTCAGAAAATCGTTTGAGGGACTTGCTCGAGCTGGAGTTTTTGGGGAAAAGGCAGCTAAGCGACAAATTGAGACTAGCTCTGGTACGACCGCAACTATGGAGGGTAAAGCCAGTGGTATGATGGGAGTGGAGACTAAGCTTAGTTCTGAAGTAATTTCAACTATGGAATCTCTAACAGCTTTATTTGAAGCAAGTGTTAAAGCAGGATTTGGGGGGGATTTAGAAGGAGCACTTAGTGTTTCTAACGGTCCTTTTGCCGCACAATTAAAAGGCAAGATTGGTGGCTTTGTTGGAATATGGGCAGAAGCTAAGGGTAGTCTAAACCTAACTAGAGTCGGTATTGCATTAGAAGGTTCAGCAAAAGCAGGTGTAGGGGCAAAGTCTGAAGGTGAAGTCACAATGGGTGTGAGTGTTGCAGATCTCGGCATTGAAGGCGGAGGAAGCTATGAAGCTCTTGCTGGTGCTGAAGCTGGTGTTGAAGGGAAATTTAGTATTGGATTACATGGAATTGAAGCTAAGGGTAAAGCCGAAGCTTTTGCTGGGGCTAAGGTAAAAGGTACAGCAAAAGCTTCAGTAAACTATAAAGGTAAGGTTCTATTCAAGATATCAGCAGAGGCAGAAGCCTCAGCAGGTGTAGGAGGAGAAATTGAAGGTGAATTTAGCTTTAGCAATGGTAAGCTAGTTGTTGGCGGTAAGCTTGCTGCTGCATTGGGTATAGGTCTCGGTGGTGGTGTTAAGGTCGAAGTTGACTTTTTTGAAATTGGTAGTGCAATCGTTGATCTAGTCAAACGAGCCTTTACGAAGAAAGTCCTTGATAATCGTTCTACAGGCGATCAAGATCGAGAGCAAATGCCAGAGGATAAGCAAGCACAAATGATCGATCAACTATATGAAGGTTTGTATCCACATGTAAAAGCTTATGTTGAGAAGAAAGTATCACGTCAATCTCAAGGTAAGGCGACTCACTTTGTCAAGCTTGAGATGATCCAAAAAATAATCGATGATAAGATTCGGACGAAATCACCTTATAAGGCTCTAGTTCCATACCTTGAATCTGATATCGCATTAAGAACAGCAATAAGTGCTGCGATGGGTTCTAGACTAAAATATATCGATATTCAAGAAGGTGTAATTCGTGCATTTGATGCCAGCTAGATCCCAAATATTTAAGAATCTTTTTGATGAGGAGTGTATAGATAGTGAGTTTACCTGTGCTTGATTTCTTTAGTCGTGAGTCAAAGGTCTCTCTTCAGCTTCCTGTCGGTTGGGAGGAAATGGAAGAGGGAAACGGATATGTTATTTACTATGAATCTTTAGATGATGAGGATGAATTTTTTGAAGAATCAGATAATCCCGTAGAAACTCCACACGATCCTAAGTTTATTATTAAAACCTTTGCTTTACCCGCTGCTGATGCACTTGCCTATCGCAAGTTATCAGAGCAAGTATTGATTGGTCAAAAGAGGCAGCAACAAGAGATTATTTCTCAAGGATTTATTGAAGTTGATGGGTTTGAGGCTTCTCTATCTCTATTTAAATATTGGGATGAAGATGAAGATTGTAAAATTTTTCAATATCAAATCTTTGCACAAATTGCTGAGCAAATAGTTTGCAGCATAACTGGTATAACGGAAGATTCTCTCAAAGATACATATCTATCTATCTTTGAGGAGGCAGTAAATTCAATCCGTTTTATTCCAATATAGTTTTTTCGCTAATTTGATAAATATTACATAGAGGATTGAACAAATGAGTGCATTACCTAAAATGGTAAGTTACTACAACGAGCAGACTCGGATTTCAATTGTCGTACCTAAAGAATGGACAGGTGAAGTAATTGATAAATCTCAGTTTCGTATTTTTGGATTGCCCGAAGCTGGGTTTGAAGATTATTTCGACGAGTACCGTCCAACAATGAGTTATACAATTGCCGAACCTGAAAGACTGGAATCAGATTGGTTCGACGAAATGGTTGTACAGACTGGCAAAAATATGTCGATAGAGTACAACGAATATCAAATTATTGATGAAGAATGGTTTGAGGTGAGTGGACGCAAGTCATTTCTTCGACATTATGAATGGCGAGACGAAGATACCCAACTACAACTATCACAACTTCAGTCAATGATTTATGCTAGTCCTAGTAGATTTTATTTAGTAAATGCTGCTGTGTTGAAACCCATTGTGGATAACTATTTACCGATATTTGATACCATTTTAAGATCGACACGTATTATCCCTGCTTAACTTGTGAGGCATTAAGGGACTGGACTGTTAAAGAGGGATGAGTCTCTCAAAGTATTTCTGAGCAAACTTTTCACGGCTTTGTTACTCAATCGCCATAAATTCTTGCTGAATAAGCCTTGTAGCTATTCATCACTTCTTTAGCAACCAGCGCCTTGAGTGAGAAGAGATTATCAAAAAATCAAAAATCGCAAGGTGACATATATGGCAGCAACCACAAGCTGCAAGATCATTACAGGAATGCCATAGTGCAAAAATGTCTTAAATGAAATTCTTCGCCCATGTTGTTCCGCAACACCTGCGGCAACAATATTTGCTGAAGCTCCTACTAAAGTTCCATTTCCACCAAGGGTTGCACCATACATCATCGCGTAAAACAGAGGTAAAACGATCGCTGGTAATTGACCAGCAAAATCTGGAGAGATAATCTCCGAGCCAGCTAAACCGACATTAACCACATATTGCTTGAGTAAGGGAACCATCGCCACCACAAGGGGAATATTCGGGACAACACTGGAAATTAATCCCACAAAAAAGATCAGAATAATCGAACCAAGGGCAATATTTTTTCCTAAAAGCACTCCCAAGAATCCTGACATACTGCTGATTACTCCTGTTTTTTCGAGTCCTCCAATCAGCACAAAAATGCACATAAAGAAAATCAAAGTACTCCAATCCACATCTCTCAAAATATGCTGCACTGTGTCAATTTTGCTATGATGCGCTAGCATCAACGCAAGAGCCGAGCCTAGTAAGGCTATGGTTGCGGGAGGTACAGGAATCGGGAGTGATTCACCAATTACAAAAAATAGCAGCACAAAAGCAGTGATGATTGCACCAACGATCAGGGTACGGGGGTGATTGATCTTAGGATGAGGAAGACGCTCAAGGTTTTCCAACTTTTTGTTCCAAATTTTGCGAAATAGAAATGGCAGTATGGCAACAATCACGCCAACTGCAAGCGCCCCACCAAGACTAAGTTTGAGTAAATAATCGACAAAGCTCATATTGATCGCATCACCGACAATATAAGTCGCAGGATCGCCAACAATAGTTAATAAGCCTGAGCTATTTGCCACAAACACCATCAAAATTAGTAATGGTACAAAATCCACGCCGATTTCCTCCGCCATAGGCGGAATGAGCGGTGCTAGTAACATTACAGTTGTCGCATTAGGGAGAACTGCACAGATTGGAGTAGTAATGGCAACAATGCCCAATAATAGGCGATCGCCTCTACCTTTAGCGAGGATTACCATCTGGGTGGCAAGAAACTCAAAGACTTTAGTTGGTTGAAAGGCACGTACCATCACCATCACTCCGAAGAAAAGCCCTAAAGTCCCATGACTTTTACCAATATATCCAAGGGCTTCGGGCATAGTCAGCACATTCATGACTATTAGAATGAGAGCGCCTAAAAATGCGGCGATCGTAAAATGTAGCCACTCAGTAATCAGTAGAACGATCACACTGATAAAGGTAATCAGCGACACTATTGCTTGCCAAGTTGCCATTCTAGTTAAATCTGTATAGAAATAGATCTGTTGTCAGTAAAGGTAGAATATCACTAAGGAATGAAAAATAAATAACTTATGCATTTTGAGGAATGGCTCTATAGTTCCATTTAGGAAGATATTCATCAAAAACAATAGGTAGATTTTCTTTGAAACCATCCATAACCTTTCTACCCTTG
>JBIKYZ010000388.1:0-4096 GCA_044354985.1 Pseudanabaena sp.
TGGCAAATACTACTATCTTAGTACTCCTAAATCATTAGTGCTTCGATTTCTCATGCCCAATATTTGGGCATCTCTTAATGTGCCGTTCATCCATTTTTTGCTTCAATTTTTTCCAAACTCCAATTCCCAAGGTAAGCAGCTCAACTCTTCGGAACAAGTGATCAGTAAATCAATATGAGCTGATGTGGATTTTGCTAATTGAGTGGATATCAGCCGTGCCGATCGCTTGATTTCTTCCCAAAGTTCATAAAGCTCTGGACTGCGCAACCAAAAGTTAAATTCTCTGAGTAGTCTTTCTTCGGATTCTCGTAGTTTCTCATACCAATCCACAGTTGAAGGCGAAAAACTGCCACTGCCTTGAACTCGACCGCGTAAGGATTCCCCTAATGCAACATTGCGGTAATAGTTGAGATAGGCTGACTGCCATTCACTATAGCTAGTAGCAAGGCTTTCTGAGTAGGCGATCGCAACTACAGGTAAGCGTTGGTTCTTTCCCCAAGACAACAGGAATCGGCACATAAATCGACTTTGTGCTTCGATTTTCTCAACTTCTAGATAATAAGTCGGCATTTAGAGTGCATTGGGATAAAATGCAAAAGCTGGTAAGGTTAACATAACACCACTGGGCAAAGAAATCGACACTGTAAACACTTCATTTTGTTCGCCTGTGACGCAAGCATAAAGATAGAGGTCACTAGTATTTGGCTCTAGTCTGCGATCTACTAAAACTTGCTGCTGATCGCGAATTCGCATTCTCACCCCATAGGGAATCTCGTTGCTAGATTGAGAACCAAGTACAAGCAATAACGACCATTCAAGATTTTCTGTGCGATCGCCATTTGCCCACACCGTCGCATATAGACGCAAATTGCGATCGCCTAGTTGAAAGTCCTGATAGGCGGCTCTTGCATGGGCAGGAATATCAGCCGTTAGCCGCGCTACTTCACTGATAATTGTTTGCATTTCTGTAGCAGGAGAGCGTAATGCTGATGCATAATTGGGCTGCCAAGTTGGCAATAGTTGCCAAGCTAAGGTTTGAGCGATTTCATCTAGCTGTGATTGCAACCATAGTCCAGTATTGAGGATTAACTCAGTCATATTCACTTGAGCCGACTCTGCGATCGCTTCTGATTGAGATGCATTTACGGTTTCTAATACAGGTTCCAAATGTTGGAGATAAAGTAACAATCGCTCAGGTTGATCATCAAATAGGGATAGTGGCACTTGGTAGGTATTCTCAAGGCGATCGCGTTTTAGATCCGCAAGATGTTTGACTAATTGCAGATGATTACTAAATCCTAAAATTAAAGCCTCTGCAATCTCTTCGTAAATTTCGACAATGACGATAAAAGTATTACTTGAAGCTTGATTGTTTTCACTCGTAGGGATTTGCGGCTGCAAAATATCGGCAGGTATTTCCACCAAATCATCAGAAGCTGGCGTTTTTCCTAGGACATAAAGCGTAAAGCCGTTCACCTTGAGGTAATGAATATTTGCTTGGCAATCAGTGATGTCTCCAGAATGCTTTACCGATGCAAGACTAGGTGATCGCTCATGCAACCATTCGCATATCGTCAAATAGGCGATCGCATCTAGATATGTCTGCCATTGGTTACTAGCATTTTGTGAAAAGGCGATCGCTTGATGAATAATTTCGGGAGACAAAGCGATCGATTCAATAGGGAGCGTTTCAAAGTCACTAAGCATTGTCTTTCCCCCAGTAGTGAGTAAATTTAATGCCATCATTATGGTACTTACCTATTCTAATTTGTTGTCTATTCATAGCGCTAGTTTGTTAGTAGTTATGCAGCCGTAGCCCTGCACTCAAGTGCGGGCTAAAAGCTCAAACCCGTTGAAACGGGTTAATTGATAGGATGTTCTGTAGTCCACTTCAGTGGACTTAAGCTTTTAGCCCGCACTTGAGTGCAGGGCTTCTTTGCATATAGACGCATTTACCCTCAGTAAATACTTACAAAGCCTTACAGCAAAGCGACTTCGCAGAGGAATTCCTTTGCTTTTGATACTTTCGACTTCGGCGCATTCCATTTCTTCTTCAACCAGCTCTTGCAAAATAACGTCCAATTTTTGATCAAGGTCAGATAACTGTGAAGGATCGGCATAGAACTTGACTAGTCCGATCACTTCTTCGCGCAAAATGCCCAATATTTCACGGCGAATATCCGATCGCAATTCCTTGAGTTTGAGTAACCGCGTTACTTGATATTGAGCCTCTAGCCCAATCTCTGATGCAATCTCAGCCATCGTTTGACCACGACAGTGAAATAAGCTCAAACCAATTAGAAAATTTGCAGCTTGCACAGGCGATCGCTGTTTGAGTTTGGTATGACGAATGTCAGTCACTTTTGCGATCGCTTTCTCTAGGCTTTGCTCAAACTGCTGGCGATAGGCTGCTAAGAAAGCAAATGCTTCCTTCTCATCTTCAGAATTAGCTAATAAAGTCTCAGGATTAATTGCTAAATTCGGTTGATCGAGGGATATTTGTCGGGATTTACCGCCCCTAGCCTGTATGCGATATTGACGTAATCTGCTCGCCATCTCTTGCAATTTATCCAGAATATTGGTTGGCGCTATAGGTACAGCATGATTTTCAGCATGATTTGCTACTAGATATTCGTAAATCTTTTGTAACTGTTCTGGCGTGGGGGCAGGGCATTGACCTTTACTTCCATTTAATCTTGATTGCAATCGATCCATTCGGTAAACGGCATGATAGGCTTCTAATAGATTTTTTGTCTGTTGAATGGAATATTGAGCAGTTTGATAAAATTCTGTATAAATGCGTTCCAGTTGCTTAGGACTAGTGTCATTGAGTATTGCCCAATCGCTGACGAGATAAACGCCATGCTCCAATAAAAAAGTATTTAGCTCCCGATTTTGCTTAACCTTACGACTCGTCCAAGTTGCTAAATTACTGCGTTCTGGCTCAAAACTATCTAGAATTTCACGGGCCACTGAAATGAATTTGCTCTGATTTTGATGGCGTTCCATATAATCATTCAGCACAAAAACTAATAGCTCGTGATATCGAAATCCATGCACAGTCCCAAACTGATTCGCGATCAGATAACAGGTTTGTTCGATTTGATTAGAAATAAAGCATCGCAAGCAAATTTCTGCGATCGCATCGCCGTTTTGCCGCAATTGCCATAGTTGTTTTTGAATTTGTAAATCTGTTAATTCAGGAACAGCATCAATATCATCTGTTGCCGAAAATTGATGCAAGAAAAACTCTCTAGCATTTGCGATCGTTTCGCGGATGCATTGCCCTGTCGCCTTTAATTTCACAAATTGCCAATAATGGCTTGCTTTCATAACAATTTCCGTAGCTAGGCCTTTCTGTTAATAGTTCTAACGCATCTTGACCTATGCATTTGTCGGCTAATCTGAAAGAGAGCTACATGCAGCTCTCTTTCGTAAACATAGGCACTGGAAAGCTAAATCGTGCCGACGTATTTACTAGTTCTTCGCAAAAAATTAGCTGCTCTTGTGATTTTAGCATTGTCATAATTCTCTGAAGGAAACTTTGACATACAGACAAAAAAAGACAAGTTTTAACTCATCACGTCCGACTTTGAAACCCTTCAGGGCAAACTTACCAACCCTATTAGTAAAGAGCTTGATCATTTGCCATTGAGGATCGGAGTGCGATCGCACCCAAGTCATAAACACCAGTTTTCCCTTCAGGAATGTCAATGGAGAAGATGGCAGATAGATCGTTAAATTGCCAGATCTTGCTTAGATTTGTCTAATTTCTGCCATAGCTCTGCAATCTCTGTATAGGCTTCTTGGAATGAAATTTTACCGCCTGTTTCTAAGGCACAAATGATGCTGACCCGATGCGAAAAATATTGCAAGTTAGAGTTAAACATCAAGTTCTCTGGCGTAACTTTACCGTAGTAGCGAGAATGAGGAAACATAACTTTGGCTACAGTAGACATAATCTTTTCTCCTTAGAAAGCATTTAAGAATGCAAGGGCGCACCAAAACAGGTATAAATACTGATGAAGTCTAGTATCAACCAGTCAAGATGCGCCAACCCTATAATACCGATTTATCAAGCAAAGAGTGGGAAATA